>NZ_VZQO01000008.1:0-198025 GCF_014397665.1 Paraburkholderia sp. UCT2 | reverse complement strand
TCACTTACTTCGATCAGCTGGGTGTGCCCCGACTCTCCTAACCTCAACTTCCCGAACCGCCCGGTGCGGACCCGCATGCCGGGTGGTGTGGCAGGGGCGCAGCCTCAGGCTGCCCCCTATGCCGATTTGGGGCGGGATGGCGGCCGTGGCCGCCATCGCTTTCGCGCTCAGAGCGCGACGATGTCGAACGAATGCGTGAGCTCGGCGGTCTTCGCGATCATGATCGACGCCGAGCAGTATTTGTCGTGCGAGAGGTTGATCGCGCGCTCGACGGTCGCCGGGTTCAGATTCTTGCCCGTCACCGTGAAGTGGAAGTGGATCTTCGTGAACACCTTCGGATCTTCGCTCGCGCGCTCGGCCTTCAGCGTCACCGAGCAGCCGGCGATCTCCTGGCGGCTCTTCTTCAGGATCATCACGACGTCGTAGGCGGTGCAGCCGCCGGTGCCGAGCAGCACCATTTCCATCGGGCGCGGCGCGAGGTTGCGTCCGCCACCCTCGGGTGCGCCGTCCATCGCGACCAGATGACCGCTGCCCGTCTCGGCCGCGAACGCCATCCCGTCTTGTCCCATCCAGCTAACTTTGCATTCCATGCTGTCACTCCCACCGCGCATCGCTTTGTCGAGACGGCATTGTAGCCCGGTGTCTGACGATTGGCGCACGCTGAGCGCATCCCGCGTCCATGCACGGCGATTGCTTTCTTGTTGCGGTGCGGAATGGGCGGGCGGTTGCAGAATTCCTCGGGCGGTCTAGGGTCGTTATGCCTGATGCGATTCGAATTCTTTGGCCTTTAGCGCTTGATCCAAAAGGAGTTTCGTCAAATGTCCTCCCTGCATCGAATCTGTCACATTGTGAAAACTAATTTCACAATGCAAATCTTCTTGCGTTGCACAAGGGTGACTCTTATAATTTGCTCCATCGTTGCAGCAGTTCTGCAACCTCCGTTGTCTCCTCCACCTCCTCCTTTGGTGGATTAAACCCGAGCCGCTCGTTCGGGTTTTTTTTCGCCGCCGTTTGTCAGGCGTTTCGCCCCGTTTCCTGGCCGCTCGCGGCGAGCGCATCGCACGTTTTGACTTGCCAGCACAAATTCCTTTATAATTCAGGGCTTTTCCGCATCCGCGCCCGCGGAAGAAGAACCAGGGAGAGCCTGCACGCGCCTCGATGCGCACACTACAAGCAGGAAAGAACACATTGGGCGCAGCAATTTTTTTGGATCGATCATGAAGACGTTTTCCGCAAAAGCCCATGAGGTGACGCGCGAATGGTACGTGATTGACGCGACGGATAAGGTTCTCGGGCGTGTCGCCAGCGAAGTGGCACACCGTCTTCGCGGCAAGCACAAGCCTGAATTCACTCCCCACGTCGACACCGGTGATTTCATCATCGTCATCAACGCCGGCAAGCTGAAGGTCACGGGCAACAAGGTTACCGACAAGAAGTACTACCGTCACTCGGGCTACCCGGGCGGTATCTATGAAACGACGTTCGGCAAGATGCAGGAACGCTTCCCGGGCCGTGCGCTCGAGAAAGCGGTCAAGGGCATGCTGCCGAAGGGTCCGCTCGGCTACGCGATGATCAAGAAGCTGAAGGTCTACGCTGACGCAACGCATCCGCATTCGGCACAACAGCCGAAGGCGCTCGAGATCTAAGGGGAGCCCACATGATCGGTAACTGGAATTACGGCACGGGCCGCCGCAAGAGCGCCGTCGCTCGCGTGTTCATCAAGGCAGGCAAGGGCGACATCGTTGTGAACGGCAAGCCCATCGCCGACTACTTCTCGCGCGAAACGTCGCTGATGATCGTGCGTCAACCGCTGGAGCTCACGAACCACGGTGTCACGTTCGACATCAAGGTCAACGTGACCGGCGGCGGTGAAACGGGTCAAGCCGGTGCGGTTCGCCACGGCATCACCCGCGCGCTGATGGACTACGACGCGACGCTGAAGCCGGAACTGTCGAAGGCTGGCTTCGTCACGCGCGACGCTCGTGAAGTCGAACGTAAGAAGGTCGGCTTCCACAAGGCACGTCGCCGCAAGCAATTCTCGAAGCGTTAATCGTTTCGGGCGCGAACCGGCCTTCACGCCGGTTTGCAGCAAAAGCCGCCAACGCCCCGCGCGAAGGCGGCTTTTTTTATGGTTCGCCGGGGTTCGCGGGCCGGTCTCGTTCGCCCAAGCGGCAACCGCTCGCCTTGCATCGACCTTGCAGCAAGAACCCATTGATTTTCTGGGCTTCAGCACGATATCCGGAACAGCCCTACAATATCGCTTAAAGCTTTTTGGAGAGTTCGAATGAACGCAGTCACCGATACCCCCGTGACCGAGATGCCGGCCCCCTTCGTCTTTACCGACGCAGCGGCTGACAAGGTCAAGCAACTGATCGATGAGGAAGGCAACCCGGAGCTCAAGCTGCGCGTGTTCGTGCAGGGCGGCGGCTGCTCGGGCTTCCAGTACGGCTTCACGTTTGACGAAGCGATCAACGAAGACGACACCGTGATGAACAAGAGCGGCGTCCAACTGCTGATCGACTCGATGAGCTACCAGTACCTGGTCGGCGCAGAGATCGACTACAAGGACGACATCAACGGCGCGCAGTTCGTCATCAAAAACCCGAACGCGAGCACGACCTGCGGTTGCGGTTCGTCGTTCTCGGTCTGAGCGGACAGGCTCTTCGTGCCACAGTGAAAACGGTGCCTCGGCGCCGTTTTTTTATTGTTTTCGCGCCGCAGAGGCAACCCGCGACATCAAGAGGCGTGGGTTTGTTCGCATCTGCCTTTTCTCAGCGCGGGTAAATAGCCCCCAACACCCGCTCCGCGGATGCCCCCGTCACGCTTGGCAGACTGCCCGGCAGACGCGCGATGCAGCGCATCGCGAGCCACGCAAACGCGAGCGGCTCGACCTGGCTCGGCGGCACGCCGAGCGCGTCGGTCGTCATCACGGGCACGCCGCTTACGCCGCTGTCTTCGAGCGCCTGCTGCAACGCCTTCATGATCTCCGGATTGCGCGCGCCGCCGCCGCACACGTACACGGCCCGCGCATCGGATGCATGCCGCTCAATCTCGCGCGCGACCGTCACCGCGGTCAGCGCGACGAGCGTCGCCTGTACGTCGGCTGGTGCGAGCGCGGAGAACGGCTCGAGCTTCGCATCGAGCCATGCGGTGTTGAACAGATCGCGGCCGGTGCTCTTGGGCGGCTGCTCTGCGAAGAATGGTTCGTCGAGCAACGCGTTCAGCAGCTTGCGATCGACCTGGCCACTCGCCGCGAAATGACCGTTTTCGTCGAATGGCTTGCCGAGCTGGCGCTCGGCCCACGCGTCGAGCAGCGCGTTCGCCGGCCCGCAGTCGAAGCCGCGCACGCCGCCGGTCGCGTTCAGGATCGTGATGTTGCTGATTCCGCCAAGATTGCAGACGACGCGCGTTTCGTCCTTCGCACCGAAGATCGTCGCGTGAAAAGCGGGCACGAGCGGCGCGCCCTGGCCGCCTGCCGCGACGTCGCGGCTGCGGAAATCGGCGACCACGTCGATATGCAGCATTTCCGCGAGCAGCGCCGGGTTGTTGATCTGTCGCGTATACCCCTTTTCCGGCCGATGCCGCACGGTCTGCCCATGCACGCCGATCGCACGGACGTCATCGGCCGATACGCGGCTGTCGCGCAGCAGATCGTGGCAGCACACCGTGTAGCGCGTCGCGAGCGCGTTGGCGGCGAGCGCCTCGCGCTCGATCTCGTTGTCCCCCGGCTGTTGCAGCGCGAACAGCGCTTCGCGGATGCCGGCCGAAAAGCCGACGAACGCCTCGGCCAGCACCTCGGGCGGCTTCCCATTGGCAAACCGGACGGCCACGCCGTCCACACCGTCCATGCTGGTTCCCGACATCAGTCCGAAATAGATGCCGTCTGCGGGATCTTGCGCCACGTCGCTGCTCCTGTCGATGTTCATTCCGATTCGTTGTAGCAGATTATCGGCGCAAACGGCGAAGGTGACGCGAGCCGCAACGAATTGGCCCGTCGCGGGGCCGTACGGGGCGCGTGAGTGGGCGCGGCGGCGCGCATCTATGGGACAATCCTGTTTTTTCGCGACTTCACGTTTACAGCATGAGCACCGAGTCCACCCAGCCCAATCCCGCTTCCGCCTTCCCGATCACCGACGAAGTCCGTCACGCGCTCGCCGTGACCAGGCGCGGCGTCGACGAACTGCTGATCGAAGACGAATTCGCGCAAAAGCTCGCGCGCAGCGCGGCGACGGCCAAGCCGCTGCGCATCAAGCTCGGGCTCGATCCGACTGCACCCGACATCCACATCGGCCACACGGTCGTGCTGAACAAGATGCGCCAGTTGCAGGACCTCGGCCACACGGTGATTTTCCTGATCGGCGACTTCACGTCGCTGATCGGCGACCCGTCCGGGCGCAACGCGACCCGCCCGCCGCTTACGCGCGAGCAGATCGAATCGAACGCGAAGACCTATTTCGAGCAAGCCGCGCTCGTGCTCGATCGCGACAAGACCGAGATTCGCTACAACAGCGAATGGTCGATGCCGCTAGGCGCCGACGGCATGATCAAGCTTGCGTCGCGCTACACGGTCGCACGCATTCTCGAGCGCGAGGACTTCACGAAGCGCTTCCAGGGCGGCGTGCCGATCTCGATCCACGAATTCCTGTACCCGCTGATGCAGGGCTACGACTCGGTCGCGCTGAACGCGGACCTGGAGCTCGGCGGCACGGATCAGAAGTTCAACCTGCTGGTTGGTCGCGAGTTGCAGAAGCAGTACGGCCAGGAGCAGCAGTGCATCCTGACGATGCCGCTGCTCGAAGGGCTCGACGGCGTCGAGAAGATGTCGAAGTCGAAGAACAACTACATCGGCATCAGCGAAAAGCCGACCGACATGTTCGGCAAGCTGATGAGCATCTCCGACACGCTGATGTGGCGGTACTTCGAACTGCTGTCGTTCCGTCCGATGGACGAAATCGCCGGCTTCAGGCGCGAGGCCGACGCGGGCCGTAATCCGCGCGATTTCAAGGTGATGCTCGGCCAGGAAATCGTCGCGCGTTTCCACTCGCAGGCGGACGCCGAACGCGCGCTCGAGGACTTCAACCATCGCGCGAAGGGCGGCGTGCCCGACGACATCCCGGCCGTGACGCTCGCGGGCGCACCGCTCGCGATCGGCCAGTTGCTGAAGCAGGCGAACCTCGTACCGTCGACGAGCGAGGCGCTGCGCAACATCGAGCAAGGCGGTGTGAAGATCGACGGCGCCGCGGTGTCCGACAAGGGCCTGAAGGTCGAAGCTGGCGAGTACGTCGTGCAGGTCGGCAAGCGCCGTTTCGCGCGCGTGACGCTGACGGCGTGATCGCGCTGATCCAACGCGTGCGGCGCGCCGAAGTGCGCGTTGCCGATCGCGTGACCGGCGCGATCGACGCGGGCCTGCTCGCGCTCGTCTGCGCGGAGCGCGGCGACACCGAGGCCACGGCCGACAAGCTGCTCGCCAAGGTGCTCGGTTACCGCGTGTTCAGCGACGCGGCCGGCAAGATGAACCTGTCGGTGCAGAATCTCGACGGCGCCGGACACGCGGGCGGCCTGCTGCTCGTGTCGCAGTTCACGCTCGCGGCCGATACCAACAGCGGCCTGCGCCCGAGCTTCACGCCGGCCGCGCCGCCCGACGAGGGCAAGCGCCTGTTCGACTACTTCGTCGCGGCCGCGCGCGCGAAGCATCCGATCGTCGAGACTGGCGAGTTCGGCGCGGATATGCAGGTGTCGCTCGTCAACGACGGGCCGGTCACGTTCTGGTTGCAGACCAACGCGTAAAAGAACGCAAACGTTCGAGCACGCCGTCGCCGCAGGCGGGCCGTGCCGCTGCTTTTTGCCACAATAGTCGCTCGACACAACCGCGAACGGCACCTCTCTCTCATGACGACGCAGATCCTGTTTATCCGGCACGGCGAGACCGACTGGAATCGCATCAAGCGCATTCAAGGCCACATCGACATTCCGCTCGCGACGACCGGCGTCGCGCAGGCACGACGTCTCGCGCAGCGCCTCGCCGACGAGGCGAAGCAGGGCGCGCGGCTCGACGCGATCTATTCGAGCGACTTGCAGCGCGCGCAGCAGACCGCGCAGCCGATCGGCGAGGCGCTTGGCCTGCCGCTGCAGTCACGCGAGAACTTGCGCGAGCGCTCGTACGGCGCGTTCCAGGGCCATGACAGCGACGAGATCGCGCTGCGTTTCCCCGACGAATACGCGCAGTGGCAAACCCGCGATCCCGGCTTTGCGCCGCCCGAGGGCGAGTCGCACCGCGTGTTCTACCACCGCATCGTGCATGCGATCGAGCCGCTCGTCGCCGCGCATCCGGGCGGGCGCATCGCCTGTGTCACGCATGGCGGCGTGCTCGACTGCGTGCGCCGCTTTGCAACCGGCATGCGGCTCGACGCACCGCGCGACTACCCGCTGCTGAACACCAGCCTGAACGTCGTGGATTACGGGGACGGTCGCGCGACGATCGTGTCGTGGGCGGACGTAGCGCATCTCGACGCGGGCAGCGCCGACGATGATGGTTTCAGGAAGGGACCGGGGCGGTAAGCAAAGGCGGGCAATGGCCCGAGACGCGTGGCGCAATCAATCCTGCTCCCGCACCGCCGCCGCCGCGCGCCGCCGAGCCCGCTTCGATACTCCATTGACCAGCGCCCAGCGGATCACCGGCGCGACGACCCGCACGGCAGGCCGCGCGAAGGTTCGACGCAGCGCCGCGTGGCGATTCAAGCCGAGCATCGTCTGCGCCCAGTCGGGCAACAGATCGACCCCCGCGTTGAGCATCAGCGTGCCGGCGGGTCGCATCGCGAAGCTCGGTGCCGGCGCGTTCATCAGAATCCTCACGACTTCGCGCGTGCGCTCGCTCGCGACGAGCGCGGGCCGCATCGCGAGCAGGTACGCCTCGATCTCGGCGCGCGAGCGCGGAATATCGACGGCGCCGAGCATTTCCGCGATGCGCGCGGTTTCCGCGAAGTATTGATCCTGCGCCGCGACGGACAGCACCGGATTCACATAGCGCAGATGCGCGGTCATAAAGCTCGACACTTCCGCGACGTGCACCCACGTCAGCAGCGCGGGCTCGCTCGCGCGATACGACTGGCCGTCCGGTGCGACGCCGGTCACGTCGAGATGAATGCGCTTCACGCGCTCGATCAGCGCGAGCGCATCGTTCTTGCTGCCGTACGTCGTGCCGGCGATGAACGTCGCCGTGCGACGCAGCCGGCCCAGGATGTCGGTGCGAAAGCTCGAGTGATCCCAGACGCCCGCGAGCGCGAGCGGATGCAGCGCCTGAAGCAGCAGCGCGCTGATGCCGCCTGTCATCATCGACGTGAAGTCGGCGTGGACCTTCCAGCAGACGGAGTCCGGCCCGAACAGACCGGGGTCGCCCGGCGGCGACGAGTAGTCGAGCACCGGTCCGCTGCCGGTCGTCAGATGCGTGACGCCGGCGGCGAGCTTCGAGCGCAGGCGGTGGGTGAGGCGCTGCGTGACATTGCCGGACGGGTCGCCGGCGGGATTGACAGGTGAACGGTTGGAAGGGCCGGGTTGCTGGGTCTGGTCTGACATCCTGGTCGGCCTCGTCGCGTGACTCAGTTCGTGGAATCCCACAGACCCGGCCGCGCGCTCGCCGAATCCGGCGCGGCCAGTCCGAAATGCCGGTACGTGAGCAGCGTGGCGATGCGGCCGCGCGGCGTGCGCTGCAGGAAGCCCTGCTGGATCAGATACGGCTCGAGCACGTCTTCGATCGTGTCGCGCTCCTCGCCGATTGCCGCCGCGAGATTGTCGACACCAACCGGGCCGCCGTCGAACTTGTACAGGATCGCTTCGAGCAGCTTGCGGTCCATCAGGTCGAAGCCGACCGCGTCGACGTCGAGCATGCTGAGCGCGGCGTCGGCCACCTGCGCGGTGATGTTGCCGTCGGCCTTCACTTCGGCGAAGTCGCGCACGCGCCGCAGCAAGCGGTTCGCGATACGCGGCGTGCCGCGCGCGCGACGGGCGATTTCGAACGCGCCGTCCGGATGGATCTGCGCGCCGAGCAGCGCGGCCGAACGCGTGACGATGCGCGTGAGCTCCTCGGCGTTATAGAACTCGAGTCGCGCGACGATGCCGAAGCGGTCGCGCAGCGGATTGGTCAGCATACCCGCGCGCGTGGTCGCGCCGACCAGCGTGAACGGCTGCAGATCCAGCTTCACGCTGCGCGCGGCCGGCCCTTCGCCGATCATGATGTCGATCTGATAATCCTCGAGCGCTGGATACAGGATTTCCTCGACGACCGGCGAGAGCCGGTGGATTTCGTCGATGAACAGCACGTCGTTGGCTTCGAGATTGGTCAGCAGCGCGGCGAGGTCGCCGGCGCGTTCGAGCACCGGCCCCGACGTTTGCCGCAGATTGACGCCCATCTCGCGCGCGATGATGTGCGCGAGCGTGGTCTTGCCGAGGCCCGGCGGCCCGAACAGCAGCACGTGGTCCAGCGATTCGGAACGGCGCTTCGCGGCCTCGATGAAGATTTCGAGCTGGCCGCGCACTTTCTCCTGCCCGACATATTCGTCGAGCTGACGCGGGCGCAGCGCGCGCTCGAACGCTTCTTCGTTCGGCGACACGGGCGTGGCCGCGATGATCCGCTCGGCGGCGAGTTTGTCGGTTTCGATCATGCGGTCATTGTACCGCGCGCGGCTTGGCGCTTAGCCCTTCGACAGCGCCTTCAACGCGAGCTTGATGCCTTCGGACACGCCCGTACCGGCCGGCACGTTCTTGATCGCCGCGAGCGCTTCTTTTTCCGAGTAGCCGAGCGCGAGCAGCGCATTGAGGATGTCGGACGCGTGGTCGGATGGCGACGCGGCGCCCGCCATCGCGCCGAGGTCGGCGCCGAGCTTGCCCTTCAGTTCGAGCAGCAGCCGCTCGGCGGTCTTCTTGCCGATGCCCGGTACACGCGTGAGGCGCGCGGCGTCCTGCATCGTGACGGTCTGCGCGAGCTCCGCGACGCTCATGCCCGACAGCACCGCGAGCGCCATGCGCGCGCCGATGCCGGAAATCTTCAGCAGCTCGCGGAACGTCGAGCGTTCCTGCGCGGTGCCGAAGCCGTACAGCAGATGCGCGTCCTCGCGAACGATCATCTGCGTGAGCAGCACGATGCGCTCGCCGGTCGACGGCAGGTTGTAGAAGGTGCTCATCGGCACGTCCACTTCATAGCCGACGCCGTTGCAGTCGACGAGCAGATGCGGCGGATTTTTTTCCAGCAGAACGCCGGCGATGCGACCGATCATGGCGGATTAGTTTTCAGAGTCGGATGGGAAAGCGCGAGTGTAGCGCAGCGGATCGGCGGCGCGGGGCATAGTTGCGCTAGCCGACCAGACGCCCGCGCCGCACTCGCAAGCCCTTCTTCGCGAGCGCCGGTGCGATGCCGCCGAGCGTGCTCAGCGTCGAGCCGCCGTGCGCGTGGCAGATGGCCATGCCGAGCGCGTCGGCGGCGTCGGTGCCGGGCACGCCCGCCAGGCTCAGCAGCCGCACGAC
The DNA here is from genome assembly GCF_014397665.1 of Paraburkholderia sp. UCT2. Taxonomy (NCBI): domain Bacteria; kingdom Pseudomonadati; phylum Pseudomonadota; class Betaproteobacteria; order Burkholderiales; family Burkholderiaceae; genus Paraburkholderia; species Paraburkholderia sp. UCT2. Next base: position 188,509 of record NZ_VZQO01000008.1, on the reverse strand, counting down.
CATCTGCTGCATTTGCTCCTTGGTCGCGCGGCCATAGCCGACCACCGACTGCTTCAGTTGCAGCGCGGTGTATTCGGCGACCGGCACGCCGCCCGCGACGAGCCCGCAGATCGCGGCGCCGCGCGCCTGGCCGAGCAGCAGCGTCGACTGCGGATTGACGTTGACGAAGACTTTTTCGATGGCCGCCTGATCCGGCGCGTGCTCGCGGATCAGCGTCGAGATGCCCGCGAAGATGGTGCCGAGCCGCGACGGCAGATCGGCGTCGGCGGTGCGGATCACGCCGCTCGCGACGTAGCTCAGTGTGTGGCCGTGTTGTTCGATCACGCCGAAGCCGGTCACGCGCAGGCCGGGGTCGATGCCGAGAATTCTCATGAGGTGCCGCACAAGCGATAAAAACCAGGTGCCTGCGATACTACATCGAACGCGGCGCGCGGCGGTGCGCTGGCAGCATGCTTAGCGGAATAAAAGCTGCTAAAGGCTTTGCGCAGGGAGGGCGATCGAGAATGGAGCGCTACCGCAATCTCAGCGGCGACTCGGGTGTCGACGCTTACGAAATCGGCGACGATTTCATCAAGGTGCGCTTTCGGCCGGGCGTCGTGTATTGGTACACAGAGGCGAGTGTCGGCGCCGAACATGTCGCGGTGTTGAAGCGTCTCGCGCGGCGGGGACGGGGTTTGGGCACGTACATCAGCCAGCATGCGCAGGTGCGGGACGGTTACGCGCGCAAAGAGCCGGACGATTGAACGCGTCGCCGCGAAACAAAAGGCCCGGCGGGACAACCCGCCGGGCCTGTCTTGCGGCTACCGAACTTCAGCCGATCAATGACGGAAGTGACGCACGCCAGTCAGCACCATCGCGATGTTGTGCTCGTCGGCGGCGCTGACCACTTCGTCGTCGCGCACCGAGCCGCCCGGCTGGATCACGCAGGTCGCGCCTGCCGCGACGACCACGTCGAGACCGTCGCGGAACGGGAAGAACGCGTCCGATGCGACCGCCGAACCGGCCAGCGTCAGACCGGCGTTCTGCGCCTTGATGCTCGCGATGCGCGCCGAGTCCACGCGGCTCATCTGGCCCGCGCCGACGCCGAGCGTCATACCGTTCGCGCAGAACACGATCGCGTTCGACTTCACGTACTTCGCGACTCGCCATGCGAACAGCAGGTCGTCCATTTCCTTCGGCGTCGGATGACGCTTCGTGACGACGCGCAGTTCGCGCGGCTGCACGTTCTTCGAGTCGAGCGACTGCACGAGCAGGCCGCCGCCGACGCGCTTCAGATCGAACGTGTTATGGCCTTCGCCCAGCGTGATTTCGAGCAGACGCACGTTCTGCTTCGCCGCGAACACCTGACGCGCTTCGGCGCTGAACGACGGCGCGATCAGCACTTCGACGAACTGCTTCGCCACCGCTTGCGCGGTCGCTTCGTCGACTTCACGGTTGAACGCGATGATGCCGCCGAACGCCGAGGTCGGATCGGTCTGGAATGCTTTCGAATACGCTTCGTGAGCGTCCGCGCCGAGCGCGACGCCGCACGGATTCGCGTGTTTGACGATCACGCAGGCCGGCACGTCGAAGGTCTTCACGCATTCCCACGCCGCGTCGGAGTCGGCGATGTTGTTGTACGACAGTTCCTTGCCCTGCAACTGGTTGTAATTCGCGAGCGCGCCGGCCGGCACCGCCAGGTCGCGGTAGAACGCCGCGCTCTGATGCGGGTTTTCGCCGTAGCGCAGGTCCTGCACCTTGTCGAACGCCATGTTGAAGGTGGCCGGGTACTCGTTGCGCGACGAATGCTGCAACTCGTCGGTCAGGCTCGTCAGGTAGTTCGTGATCGCGCCGTCGTATTGCGCGGTGTGCGCGTACACCTTGGTCGCGAGGCGGAAGTTCGTCTTGTACGACACCGTGTTGCCGTTCGAGCGCATTTCGTCGAGCACGACCGCGTAGTCGGCCGGATCGACCACCACCGTCACGTCGCGGTGATTCTTCGCGGCCGAGCGCAGCATCGTCGGGCCGCCGATGTCGATGTTCTCGATCGCGTCCTCGAGCGAGCATTCTTCCTTCGACACGGTCTGCACGAACGGGTACAGGTTCACGACCAGCAGGTCGATGGTCGGAATGTCGTGCTTCTCGAGCGCGGCCATGTGCTCGGGCAGGTCGCGGCGCGCGAGGATGCCGCCGTGCACCTTCGGATGCAGCGTTTTCACGCGCCCGTCGAGCATTTCCGGGAAACCCGTGTAGTCGGCGACTTCGGTGACGGACAGGCCCGCGTCCGCGAGCAGTTTCGCGGTGCCGCCGGTCGACAGGATCTTGATGCCGAGGTCCGACAGCGATTTGGCGAAGTCGACGATGCCGGACTTGTCGGAAACGGAGATGAGCGCTTGCTTGATCATGATGAAGACGAAAAGCCGAAGGGAAACGTGGCAGGGCGCGAGAAACTACGACGCGCTACAGCAAACCGTGTTGTTGCAGCTTCTTGCGCAGCGTATTGCGGTTGATGCCGAGATACTCGGCGGCCAGCGACTGGTTGCCGCCGGCCTGCTCGAGCACCACTTCGAGCAAGGGTTTTTCCACGCATGAAATGACCATGTCGTAGACGTCGTGCGGATTGGAGCCGTCGAGATCCTGGAAATACACGTCCAGGCTGTCGCGGACAGATTGTTCGATGTTGTTCTTGCTCATGCTGCTAGTCGGTCGGAGTTGTCCTCGCTCTCGCTGTCGAGCCCGGGGTTGCCGGGCGCTTCGTCGACGTAGACGAGGCGGTCTGAGATCGCCTTTTGCGCGTCAAAGAACTCGTTGACGGCGAGGAGTTGTTCGCGCGTGGTGTCCAGCGTATTCATGCGATGCCGGAACAGGTTGGCGCCGGAAAGGCCGCGAGTGTACCAGCCGATGTGCTTGCGCGCAGTGCGGACACCGGTAAATTCCCCGTAAAAAGCGTAGTGATCTTCGAGATGTTCGTTCATCACCTGCTGGATTTCGTCGATGCGCGGCGGCGGCAGCAGCTCGCCCGTTTGCAGGAAATGCTCGATCTCGCGGAACAGCCACGGACGGCCCTGCGCGGCGCGCCCGATCATGATCGCGTCCGCGCCGGTCGCGGCGAGCACCTCGCGCGCCTTTTGCGGCGACGTGATGTCGCCGTTCGCGACGACCGGAATGCGCACCGCCGCCTTTACCGCGGCGATGGTTTCGTACTCGGCGTCGCCGTGGTACAGGTCCGCGCGCGTGCGGCCGTGCACGGTCAGCATCGAAATGCCCGCTGCTTGCGCGAGACGCGCGACGTTCAGCGCGTTTTTATTCTCGCGATTCCAGCCGGTGCGGATTTTTAGCGTGACGGGCACCGCGTCGGGCCCGACGCCGACCGCGTTCACGACGGCCTCGACGATGCGCTGCACGAGCGGTTCGTTTTGCAGCAGCGCCGAGCCGGCCGCGACGTTGCAGACCTTCTTGGCGGGGCAGCCCATGTTGATGTCGATGATCTGCGCGCCGTTCGCGACGTTGTAGCGGGCGGCTTCGGCCATCATCTCCGGGTCCGCGCCGGCGATCTGCACCGCGATCGGCTCGACCTCGCCTTCGTGGTTCGCGCGGCGCATGGTCTTTTCGCTCTTCCACAGCTGTGCGTTCGACGCGACCATTTCCGACACCGCATAGCCCGCGCCGAGCCGTTTGCACAGCTGGCGGAACGGTCGGTCGGTCACGCCGGCCATCGGGGCGACGAACAGGTTGTTACGCAGATTGTGGGGGCCGAGAGGGGGCATGGCGTGAGCGCGCGCCGACGACGGGCCAGGATTTGACAATCGTGAGAGCCGGCGCAGCGCGAAATGCGAGGGAAAACCGCTATTTTAGCGTTAACGGGTTGCCGGGACTCGCGAACCGAGTCTCGTAACCCGTTAAATCTTCTATGAAAGTCGCCCGGCTCATAGAACCGCGCAGCGATTTCTCACGCTTAACGGCGCTGGCCGAACATCATCTGCCGGGCGAGCGCGGTTTTGACCGGCGGCACGAATTCGAGTGCGGTCAGGGCGAGGCCGCGCAATACCGCGAGCGGCGCGAAGTCGACGGTAAAGAGGCGCGCGAGCGTGTCGGTCGAGCCGATCGTCAGGCGCCGGTCGAGCGCGCGGCGTTGCGCGAAGGTGGCGAGCGCGAGCGGGGTCGGGCCTTCGGCCGATAGCGCGTCGACGAGCGCATGCGCATCGCGCAAGCCCAGATTGAGGCCCTGGCCCGCCACTGGATGCAACGTCTGCGCCGCATTGCCGATCGCGACGATGTGGCCGTTCACGAGCGTGTCGACCGTGTTGAGGCCGAGCGGGAAAGACGCGCGACCCTTGATGTGCGTAAAGCGGCCCATGCGGTTGCCGAACGCGGCGTCGAGCTCGCGCAGGAACGCTTCGTCGGAAAGCTGCGCGCGGCGCGCGGCTTCGTCGGGCGCGCAGCACCAGACGAGCGCGTAGTCGGCACCACGCACGCCACCCATCGGCAGTAGCGCGATCGGACCTTGCGAGGTGAAGCGCTCCCATGCGACGTGCGGCTGCGGCGCGGACACGGTGACCGTGCCGACCAGCGCGGTCTGGCCGTAGTCGCGCGAGCCGGCGTTGTTTTTACCGATGTCGCGTGCGCCGGCGTATTCGTCGGTTGCGCGGCTCGGATTTTTCGCGTGCTTCTGGTCGCCGAACAGGCCGCCCTCGGCGTTGACCAGAATCCGCGTGCGCAACTGGCGCGCGACGCCCGCGGTTCCGATCGGCAGCGTGACGCCGTCGAGCTCCTGAACCGGCGCGCCGGCCGAGGTCGAGCGGAACCAGTGGACCGGCGTCGCATGCACGGCGTCGGCGAGGCCATGCACGATCGAGCCATAGCGCAGCACGTAGCCGAGCGCGGGCAGGCCGTGCTCGCGATGATCGATCAGCGTGCGGCCGAAATGACCGCGTTGCGACACGTGGATGCGCTCGATCGCGGTGGCGTCGGCGGGCCAGCGCAGCGGCTCGAGGATCATCCGGCTGCCGTGCGAGACCGCGATCGCGCGCGGATCGGCGATCGAGTCCTCCGGCTCGCGCGCGTCGACGAGCGCGATCTTCAGCTCGCGCGTCACGCTGCGGCGCGCGAGCCAGCCGGCGAGCGCGAGGCCGACCGGCCCGGCGCCGACGATCGTCACGTCGAAATCGAACCCCTGCTGGTGGGAGGCGGGCCTCAGGATCACCGCCGAGGGAGATGCTTCGTTCATCGCGGATCAGGTCCTATGTTGATGCGACGCTTGATGGAGGGCTCGTGCTTCCTGCATCAGCGCCTCGATCTCGTCGGCGGCGACCGGCACGTCGCGCGTGATCAGCTCACAGCCGGTCGGCGTCACGATTGCGTCGTCCTCGATGCGGATGCCAATGTTCCAGTAGCGTTCGGGCACACCCTCGGCCGGGCGGACGTACAAGCCCGGCTCGATCGTCAGCGTCATCGACGCGCGCAGCGTGCGCCACGGCAGCACGCCCGCTTCGTCGCGCGGCGCGCCGCGCTCGCGGTAGTCGCCGCAGTCGTGCACGTCCATGCCGAGCCAGTGGCCGGTGCGGTGCATGTAGAACGGCACGTAGGCGCGCTCGGCGATCACGTCGTCGATCGAGGCGAACTTCGCGCGCGGCACGATGCCGGTGTCGAGCAGCCCCTGCGACAGCACGCGCAGCGCGGCCTGATGCGGATCGTCGAAGCTCGCACCGGCGTGCGTCGCGTCGACGGCGGCCTGCTGTGCTGCCAGCACGATGTCGTACAGCTCGCGCTGCGCCGGCGTGAAACGCCCGCTCGCCGGAAACGTGCGCGTGATGTCGGACGCGTAGCCGTCGAGTTCGCAGGCCGCGTCGATCAGGATCAGGTCGCCGTCGCGCGCGATCGCGTTGCCGGCCGGGTAGTGCAGCACGCACGCGTTCGCGCCAGCCGCGACGATCGACGTATAGGCCGGCGCCTGCGCGCCAAACTTGCGGAACGTGTAGAGCAGTTCGGCCTCGAGTTCGTACTCGCGGATACCGGGCCGGCACAGCGCCATCGCGCGACGATGCGCGGCCGCTGAAATCTGTCCGGCGCGGCGCATGATCGCGAGTTCGTGGTCGTCCTTGACGAGCCGCATCTCGTCGAGCAACGGCAGCAGGTCGCGCGCGGCCGTGGGCGCGACGGTGCCGCCGCGGCTTTGCGCGCGCACCGCGTCGAGCCAGCCGCGCACCTGCTCGTCGAAATGCGCCGAGGTGCCGAACGCGTAGTGCAGCGCCGGCTTGTCGGCGATGATGCGCGGCAGCTGCGTGTCGAGTTCGCCGATCGGGAACGCGGCGTCGAGCCCGAATGCTTCGCGCGCGCCGTCGGGGCCGAAGCGGAAGCCTTCCCAGGTCTCGCGCTCGACGCTTTTCTCGCGGCAGAACAGCATCGACGCGGGCGCGCCGGGCGCGGCGCTGGCATCGAGCACCAGCAGCGCTTCGGGCTCGGTGAAGCCGGTCAGATAATAGAAGTAGCTGTCGTGGCGGTATGGGTAGTCAGTGTCGCGGTTGCGCAGCGCTTCCGGCGCGGTCGGGACGATGGCGACGCCGCCGCCCGCGGCGCGCAGCGCGGCGAGAACGCGCTCGCGGCGCGTGCGGTAGACGTCGATGGCGATGGTGGGTTCGGTCGGCTGGTTCATCGTGCGATTGTAGCGCCGCGATTCTCCTGGCCCCATTCTCCGCGCACGACATTGACTCGCTTTGTGCGGCTCCGGACGGCGCGGTGGCCACCGTCATGTTGCAATCCGTCCACAGCGGCTCGGCGGGCAGTTCGCGAAGATGGCGCCAGCACGCTCGCGGATGCCTTAGACCACTTATACTTTCGCCGGATTCAGAAAAAGGCAGAAGGTCATGATGAAACTCATCGGTTCGTTCGGCAGCCCGTTCGTGCGCAAAGCACGCATCGTGCTCGCCGATAAGAAGATCGACTACGAACTGGTGCCCGAGAACGTCTGGGCGCCGGATACCCGGATTCACACCTTCAATCCGCTCGGCAAGGTGCCGTGCCTCGTGATGGAGGACGGCGAGGCCGTGTTCGATTCACGCGTGATCTGCGAGTACGTCGATACGCTGTCGCCGGTCGGCAAGCTGATTCCGCCGTCGGGGCGCGAGCGCGTCGCAGTGCGCTGCTGGGAAGCGCTCGCCGACGGCATGCTCGACGCGGCCGTGCTGATCCGTCTCGAAGGCACGCAGCGCGCGCCCGAGCAGCGCGTGGACGCGTGGCTCGCGCGGCAGCAGCGCAAGATCGACGAAGCGCTGATCGCGATGTCCCAAGGGCTCGGCAGCAAGCCGTGGTGCGCGAGCAATCACTACACGCTGGCCGACATCGCGGTGGGCTGCGCGCTCGGCTATCTGGACTTCCGTATGCCGGAACTGAACTGGCGCGAATCGCATCCGAACCTGGACAAGCACTTCCAGAAGCTGTCGCTGCGGCAGTCGTTCATCGATACGGTGCCGAAGGATTGATGAAGTTCGAACGAGCATGAAAAAAATGCGCCTGCATGTCAGGCGCATTTTTTTTGCGGGTGTCGTGCCTTTGACGTCGGCGTTACCGCTTGCCGTTGCGTCGCCGCGCGAGCCCCGGTCCGAACGCGAAACCGAACGCGAGCAGCAGCGCCGACACCGCGAGCACCGTGTTGTTGCCGCTCGTCACGTAAGGCGTGTTGCCTGAGGTGCCTTGCACGCGCACGTCGAGCGAACCGACCGTGTAGGGCGTCAGGCGCCCGATCACGCGGCCGTTCGCGTCGATCGCGGCGGTCATGCCGGTGTTGGTTGCGCGCAGCATCGGCCGGCCGGTTTCGAGCGAGCGCATGCGCGCGATCTGCAGATGCTGGTCGAGCGCGATCGTATCGCCGAACCACGCGAGATTGGTCGAGTTGATCAGCACGCCGGCGGGCGTCGCATTCTCGCGCAGCGTGCGCGCGATCTCCTCGCCGAAGATGTCCTCGTAGCAAATGTTCACCGCGACCGGCTGGTTATGCACCATGAACGGCTTTTGTACCGGCGGGCCGCGGAAGAAATCGCCGAGCGGAATGTTCATCAGGTTCACGAACCAGCGGAAGCCCCACGGCACGAATTCGCCGAACGGTACCAGATGGTGCTTGTCGTAGCGATAAATCTCGTGCGAGCCGGGCGTGACGCCGAACAGGCTGTTGGTGTAGTCGACCACCCGGCCGTCCGGCGTGATCGTGCCGCCGATCGCGCCGAACAGCAGCGAGCTGCCGGTCGAATCCGTGAACTGGCGGATCGCGGCCGCGAAGTTCGGCGGAAGCTGCTGCGCGAGCACGGGGATCGCGGTTTCCGGCGTGACGATCAGATCGGCCGGCTTCGACGTGATCATCTGCTGATACTCGTCGACCGCCGCGCGCAAGCCGGCTTCCTCGAACTTCATCTCCTGCTTCACGTTGCCTTGCAACAGCCGCACCGACAGCGGCGCGTTGGCGGGCGTGGTCCACTGCACGAGCGGCAGCAGCAGGCCGATCACGAGCAGCGCGAGCGCGACGCCAGCAGGCACGACGATGGGGGCGACGCGCGTGCCGCGGCCCCGCGCGGCGCGACCGCCGGCGTCATCAGCGGCGCTGGCGTTCGGCTCGAGCGATGCATTCGCACGCCCGGAGCGCCACGACGGCAGCAGCGCCAGCAACGCCTGCACGATCAACGCGGCCGTCAGCGCAACCATCCAACCGACGCCATATACGCCGACCACCGGCGCAAACCCCGCCAACGGGCCGTCGACCTGCGCATAACCGGTGGCGAGCCACGGAAAGCCGGTGAACACCGTGCCGCGCAGCCATTCGCCGATCGCCCACGCGCTCGCAAAGGCGAGCGCGCCGTGCCAGGTCGGCGAGAATGGCGCGCGCTCGTCGGCCGCGCCGTTGCGCGCATGGCCCGCGCAGAACGACCACACCCCCGCGGCGAGCGCCGGATAGACCGCGAGATACAGGCAGAACAGCACGAGCGCCGTGCCGGCGAGCGGTGCCGGCATGCCGCCGTAGTGGTGCATGCTCACATACAGCCACCAGACCCCGCTCACGAAGTTGCCGAAGCCGAACGCGCCGCCCGTCAGCGCGGCGCTTTTCCAGCCGGTGCTGCGCGTGAGCCACGCGAAGAAGAACACGAAGATCGCGAGTTGCAGCCAGCCGCCATGCGGCGTCGGCGCGAACGACAGCGTATTGGCCGCGCCCGCGGCCAGTGCGACGAGGTAGTGCCAGCGCGGCAGCGCGCGGCTGCGCGTGCCGTCTTCGGTGGGAGCGGGAGCGGTGGCGCTCACGCCGCGGTGCGAACGGGAAGTGATCGGGTCGGCCATTGTTGCGCGGTCGGCGTCGGTAGTTGAAAGGGCAACTCAGTAGGCAAACGAGTTGGCAAATGGAGTTGGCAAATGCGCCGGCAATGAAAGCGCGCGGGCGCTCAGGCCGTGCATCGACCCGAGCCGCCGGCTCAGGTCTGCGCGTGCTGTGACTCGCGCTCGCGCTCGCCCGCGAGCGGGTCGCGGCGCACCAGCAGCATGTGGATCTGGCGGGCGTCGCCGCGCAGGATCTCGAAGATCAGGTCGTCGAGGCGGACTTTCTCGCCCCGATGCGGCACCCGGCCGAAGTGATGCGTGACCAGCCCGCCGATCGTGTCGACTTCGTCGTCCGAATAATGCGTGCCGAAGGTGTCGTTGAACTGCTCGATCTCGGTCAGCGCGCGCACGCGGAAGCGTCCGTCCGGCGAAGCGATGATGTTGCCGCTCTCCTCGTCGAAATCGTATTCGTCCTCGATGTCGCCGACGATCTGTTCCAGTACGTCTTCGATCGTGATCAGGCCCGCGACGCCGCCGTACTCGTCGACGACCACCGCGAGGTGGTTGCGGTTCACGCGGAAGTCGTGCAGCAGCACGTTCAGCCGCTTCGACTCGGGGATGAACACGGCAGGGCGCAGCATGCCGCGCACGTCGAACTCTTCTTCGGCGTAGTAGCGCAGCAGATCTTTCGCGAGCAGCACGCCGATGATGTTGTCGCGATTGCCCTCGTAGACCGGATAGCGCGAATGCGCCTTGTCCAGCACGTAGGGGATGAATTCAGCGGGATTGTCCGCGATGTTGATCGCGTCCATTTGCGCGCGCGGCACCATGATGTCGCGTGCGCTCAGTTCCGACACCTGGAACACGCCTTCGATCATCGACAGCGAGTCGGCGTCGATCAGGTTGCGTTCGTGCGCGTCCTGCAGAATTTCCAGAAGTTCGGCGCGCGAGTCGGGCTCGGGCGAGATGAAGTCGGTCAGGCGCTCGAGCAGCGAGCGCTTTTCCTGCGGTTTGTCGAGTTGACGTCCGGTATGGCGTCGACTGGGATACGTGTCGTTCATGGTAGTGCGCCCGGCGAGACTGGGCGCGCTGTTGCAGTGCGTTAAGGATACACCAGGCGCATGGCGGAACCGTGTCCCGCCGGGCCCGGCGATGAGCGAAGCCAGGGTGAAACGGCTCCGCCGCGACGGCGGAGCGTGGAATCATCCTAACCGATTACGCGGGCAAAAGCGCTCGCTGGCAAAAAAGTCGCGGGTGGGGTTTTCGCCGAGATGCCGCGGTCACACGGCCGGCTTGCAGCGCGCGAGCAGCGCTTCGAGCCCGCGGTCCGGCATGCCGCTTTCGCGCAGCGCGTGCACGGTGCGGCTCACGTAATCGAAGGTCGTGCCGTAGCGGCCACTCGCGCAGCCCAGCACGGTCTGGATGATGTCGTCGCGCAACTTGCCGGTGTAGCTCGGCACGTCGCGGCGCATCACGAATGCGAGCGCGTCGACGCGCCGGCCGTCCGCGAGCACGCACGGCAGCCACGCGGGACGGTACGAGCCCATCGGCATTTCGCGGCGCCACAGTGCTTCGAGATGCGGCCTCGAGCCATCGGCCGCGAGCCGGAAGGCCATGCCGGTGCACGAGCCGCCGCGATCGAGCGCGAGCACGAGGCCGGGCTGCTCTGGCGTGCCGCGATTGACTCGCGACCACAGATAGAGGCCGCGGTGATAGCCGTGCACCTTCGAGCGCATCGCCTCGACGGTCGGCAGACCCGGGTTCCAGATCAGCGAGCCATAGCCGAACAGCCACAGATCGCTTTGGCGGTCCCAGCCGCGCAACGTGGATTCGAGCGACGCGCGCAGTTCGTCGTCCGTCAGAAGCCGCGAGTCGCCGAGCACCGGCGGGTAGTCCGGACAGCGCACGGGGATATCGGATTCGGGGGACGGAGTGCTCACGGTGGGTGCGGGCGGGCTGGCGTCGAGGAGGGGCGGAACGCCTATTGGTAAGGGTCCGGAAAGCCGAGCTTGCCGAGGATTTCGGTTTCGATCGCTTCCATTTCCTCGGCTTCTTCTTCGACCTCGTGGTCGTAGCCCTGTGCATGCAGCGTGCCGTGCACGAGCAGGTGCGCGTAATGCGCGGCGAGCCGCTTGCCCTGCTCGGCGGCTTCCTTCTCGACCACCGGGCAGCACAGAATCAGATCGCCCGTGACCGGATCATCTTCCGATTCGGCATAGGCGAAGGTCAGCACGTTGGTCGCGTAATCCTTGCCGCGATAGGTGCGATTCAGCGTGCGGCCTTCTTCGGCGTCGACGAACCGAACCGTCAGTTCGCCGTCCGCGAACAGCGCCGCCTTGATCCAGCCGGCCACCGTCGCGCGCGGCAGCAGCGCCTTGTGTTCCGGCCAGGTTTTGGCGGCGGGGAATTGCAGGCTCAACGTCAGTTTCGGGGTGCGGCTCATGCGGTTTCTATGCGTGGCATTCCTGGCTCAGTCTTTTTTTTGCGGCGAGGCGACGCGGGCCTCGCGCTGCGAAGCGCATCGCTTTAGCGCGGATCGACCGCGGCCGGCGACTTCTGCGCATGCGCATCGTACGCCTCCACAATTCGCGCGACCAGCGGATGCCGCACCACGTCCGCGCTCGTGAAACGCGTGAGCGCGATGCCGCGCACGTTCGCGAGCACCTGTTGCGCTTCGATCAGCCCGCTCTTCTGGCCGCGCGGCAGATCGACCTGGGTCGTGTCGCCGGTGACGACCGCCTTCGAGCCGAAGCCGATTCGCGTGAGGAACATCTTCATCTGCTCGGGCGTGGTGTTCTGCGCCTCGTCGAGGATGATGAACGCGTGATTCAGCGTGCGGCCGCGCATGTATGCGAGCGGCGCGATTTCGATCATCTGCCGCTCGAACATCTTCGCGGTTTTGTCGAAGCCGAGCAGGTCGTACAGCGCGTCGTAGAGCGGGCGCAGATACGGATCCACTTTCTGCGCGAGATCGCCCGGCAAAAAGCCGAGCCGCTCGCCCGCCTCGACGGCCGGGCGCGTCAGCACGATGCGTTTGACCTGGTCGCGCTCGAGCGCGTCGACCGCGCAGGCCACCGCGAGATAGGTCTTGCCGGTGCCGGCGGGGCCGACGCCGAACGTGACGTCGTGCGACACGATCTGCTTCAGGTACTCGCGCTGCGCCGGCGTGCGGCCGCGCAGATCCGCGCGTCGCGTGTACAGCTTCGGGCCGTATTCCTCGAAGTCGTCCTCGCTCGCATTGGCGTCGGCGGGCTGGTCGAACGGGTGATCGGGATTGCCGGCGAAGTGCGCGTCGACGGGGTCGCCATTGCCATTGCCGTTGCCATTCGAACGATGACGCACCGGATGACGCACTTCGACGAGCGCGAGCTGGATGTCGTCGACCGACAAAGGCTCGCGCGCGTTGTTGTAGAAGTTTTCGAGCGCGGTGAGCGCGAGTTTCGCGCCGCGCCCGCGGATCGCGATGCGGTGGCCGCGGCGCTGCAGGGTCACGTCGAGCGCCTGCTCGATCTGCCGCAGATTTTCGTCGAGCGGTCCGCAGAGGTTGGCGAGCCGCGCATTATCTTCGCGCGGTGCGGTGAATTCCAGAGGCTGCTGAGTGGTCTTCAAGGCGGTGAGTCTATCCTGTCGGTTGCGGTACTCGGAATGTCGTTCAATGCGTCGTCGCGGTGCTGTCGTCGTGAACCATCACGAGTTCACCACGCAGCGAGTGTGGATACGCGTGCACGATCTTCACGTCGACCATCTGACCGATCAGCCGTGCATGCGACGCGACCGGCGCCGGGAAATTGACGACGCGGTTGTTCCCGGTGCGGCCCGCGAGCTCGTTCGGGTCCTTGCGCGCCGGGCGCTCGACCAGAATGCGTTCGACCTTGCCGACCATCGCGTCGCTGATGCGCTGCACGTTCTCTTCGATCGTGGCCTGCAGATGTTGCAGGCGCTTGAGCTTCACCTCGCGCGGCGTGTCGTCGTGCAGGTTCGCGGCCGGTGTACCGGGACGCGGGCTGTAGATGAACGAGAAGCTCGTGTCGTACTTCATCTCTTCGACGAGCGCCATCATCTTCGCGAAGTCTTCCTCGGTCTCGCCGGGGAAGCCGACGATCATGTCCGTCGACAGCGACAGGTCCGGGCGGATCGCGCGCAGCTTGCGGATCACCGACTTGTACTCGAGCACGGTGTAGCCGCGCTTCATCGCCATCAGGATGCGGTCGGAGCCGTGCTGCACCGGCAGATGCAGGTGGCTGACGAGCTTCGGCACCTTCGCGTAGGTGTCGATCAGGCGCTGCGTGAACTCCTTCGGATGCGACGTCGTGTAGCGGATCCGTTCGATGCCGGGGAGGTCCGCGACGTATTCGATCAGCGTGGCGAAGTCGGCGATCTCGGTCGAACCCACGGTCAGCGCGCCGCCGAATTTTCCACGATAAGCGTTCACGTTCTGGCCGAGCAGCGTGACTTCGCGCACGCCCTGGTCGGCGAGGCCGGCGATTTCGGTCAGCACGTCGTCGAGCGGACGCGACACTTCCTCGCCGCGCGTGTACGGCACGACGCAGTAGCTGCAGTACTTGCTGCAGCCTTCCATGATCGACACGAACGCGCTCGGACCTTCGACGCGCGCCGGCGGCAGGTGATCGAACTTCTCGATTTCGGGAAACGAAATATCGACCTGCGCGCGGCCGCTCGCGCGGCGCTCGTCGATCATCTGCGGCAGGCGGTGCAGCGTTTGCGGACCGAACACGATATCGACGTACGGCGCGCGCGCGACGATCGATGCGCCTTCCTGACTCGCGACGCAGCCACCCACGCCAATGATCAGATTCGGATTCGCGTCCTTCAGCTCGCGTACGCGGCCGAGGTCGGAGAAGACTTTTTCCTGCGCTTTTTCGCGCACCGAGCAGGTATTGAACAGGATCACGTCGGCGTCTTCCGGCGTGTCGGTCTTGACGAGTCCTTCAGCGGCACCGAGCACGTCGACCATCTTGTCGGAGTCGTACTCGTTCATCTGGCAGCCAAAGGTCTTTACATAAACTTTCTTGGTCATTGAATTTCGCCGGTCGCAGTGGTTAACCTGGGGGCGTCGTAAAAAGGTGAAGGAGGCCGCGGCGCGGGGCAGCGCGGAGCGTGACGGCCAGCTTGCGCGTGTCTTTGCAGCGTAACTGGATATTATAGCCCTTCACGCAACGGGGTTTCGGCGCTCATTGGCCGGTCCGGCGGCAGTCCCAGCAGGCTTTCCAGTTCATCCGACACCTGCGCGAAGCGCTCGGCGAGGAAATCGAGCAGCACGCGCACGCGCGGCGCCATGAAGCGATTGCGGTGATACAGCGCGTGCAGCGGCGCATCGGGGTAGCGCCATTCCGGCAGCAGGATCTTCAGGCGGCCGGCGCGCAGGTCCGCTTCCACGTCCCACATCGATTTGATCGCGATGCCGTAGCCGCGCAGCGCCCATTCGCGCGCGACCGCGCCGTCGTTGGTTTCGCGCGCCGCTTCGAACGGCACGCTGTAGTGCTGCACCTCGTCACCGCGCGTGAAGCGCCATTCGCTGGCCGGCCCCGATGCGGTGCCGAGCACGATGCAGTCGAAATTGGCGAGGTCGAGCGGGTCCTTCGGCTCGCCGCGACGCCCGACGTATTCGGGTGATGCGCACAGCACCCGCCGGTTCGGCGCGAGCCGGCGCGCGACCAGCGAGCTGTCCTGCGGCACGCCGAAGCGGATCGCCAGATCGATGTCCTCCTGCACGAGATTGGCCAGCGCATCCGACAGCGTCAACGCGAACGTCACGTCCGGGTACAGCGCGTTGAATTCGTCGAGCCAGTGCATCAGCAGGTTGCGGCCGAAGTCCGAGGTCGCCGACACCCGCACCTTGCCGCGCACGACGTTCTGGCCCGCTTGCAGCGCGGCTTCGGCGTCGTCCAGCGATTGCAGCGCCTGGCGGCAGCAGTTCAGGTAGAGGCGGCCTTCGTCGGTGAGCCATAGCTGCCGCGTGGTGCGCTCGAACAGGCGCGCTTTGAGCCTCGCTTCCAGTTTCGCGAGCCGCGCGCTCGCCGCGGCGGGTGTCAGGCCCATCTTGCGGCCCGCCGCCGACAGGCTGCCTTGCTGCGCCGCTTCGACGAAGAGGCGGATGTCGCCGAGGTTATCCATCGCTGGCTTTCAAGCAGAATTTGAAAATGCTTCAAATGCTACGCCAATTATCAAATTGGCGTCACGCCGCGACAATGCAGCCGTCGAAACTTCCGCTGCTGTCCTTCGTCATGCAACTCGGTCACGCGACCTTCGTCACCGCCGACCTCGATTCCGCCCGACGTTTCTTCGTCGACATCGTCGGGCTCATCGAAGGCGCGCGCCCGCCGTTTTCCGTCGACGGCTACTGGCTGAACGCAAGCGGCCGCCCGGTAGTGCATCTGATCGCCGCGCCGGCTTCCGGCGCGGCGGGCCGCGTCATGCCGCGCATCGATCACATCGCCTTTCGGCTCGATAGCGCCGGCGAATGGCAAGCGTTGCTCGAGCGGCGCGCCGAGCCCTTCAACCCAAACCCTGATCCCACCTCATTCCCGGAGCGGAAAAATGCCCATGCCATTACTCGCGCTCGCGATTAGCGCATTCGCCATCGGTACCACCGAATTCGTCATCATGGGCCTGTTGCCCGAAGTGGCGCGCGATCTGGCCGTGTCGATCCCGTCCGCGGGCCTGCTCGTCAGCGGCTATGCGCTCGGCGTCGCGGTCGGCGCGCCACTGCTCGCGGTAGTCACGAGCAGGATGTCGCGCAAGTTCGCGCTGCAGCTGCTGATGGGCGTGTTCATCGTCGGCAATGTGTTGTGCGCGGTGGCGCCGGGCTATTCGGTGCTGATGATCGCGCGCGTCGTGACCTCGTTCGCGCACGGCTCGTTCTTCGGCATCGGCGCGGTGGTCGCGGCCTCGCTCGTGCCGGCCGAAAAGCGCGCGAGCGCGATCGCGCTGATGTTCACGGGCCTAACGCTCGCGAACGTGCTCGGCGTGCCGTTCGGCACCTTCATCGGCCAGCAGTTCGGCTGGCGCGCGGCGTTCTGGATCGTCAGCGGCTTCGGCGTGCTGTCGCTCGCGGGCATCAGCGCGCTGGTGCCGAACCGCCACGACACCGGCCCCGCCGGCCTCGCCCACGAAGTGCGCGTGCTGCAAGACCCGCAAGTGTGGAGCGCCCTCGCGATGACGGTGCTCGGCTTCGGGGGCGTGTTCGTCGTGTTCACCTATATCGCGCCGATTCTCGAGCAGGTGAGCGGTTTTTCGCCGCGCGGCGTGACGCTGATCCTCGTGCTGTTCGGCGTGGGCCTGACGATCGGCAACATGGTCGGCGGCAAGCTTGCGGACCGCGCGCTGATGCCGTCGCTGATGGGCATTCTCGCCGCGCTCGCGGTCGTGATGGCGATCTTCGCGCGCACCAGCCATTCGCAAGCGGCTGCCGCGATCACGGTGTTCGTGTGGGGCATCGCGGCGTTCGCGACGGTGCCGCCGTTGCAGATGCGCGTGGTCGAGAAGGCGGCCGCCGCGCCGAATCTCGCATCGACGCTTAACATCGGCGCGTTCAACGTCGGCAATGCGGCGGGTGCGTGGCTCGGCGGTCTCGTGATCAATCACGGTCACGCGCTCGATACCTTGCCGTGGGTCGCGGCCGCGGTCAGCGTCGCCGCGCTGCTGCTGACGTGGTTCGCGGCGCGCATGGATGCGCCGGCGCGCGCGCTCGCGCAAAGCGCGTGAGTCGTCAGTTGCTTGCCTCCGCAATGCTGATAACAGTGTGAAGATAACTTCGTTGGGTGCGGCGAAAGCCGATGCTATCTTGCTTCCACTTACTGCTCTCGCGCCGCCTGGCGGCGCTCTGGAGGCCAATATGCATTCGCCGCTCGCGCTGGTCCGCGATCCCTCTGCCGATGCCGACACCGACGCGGCGTCGCGCTCCGCCGAACCCTTCGATGCGCTCGAACAGCTGGTCGGCGTGAATCTGGCGCGGCTGCGCGCCGAACGGCAGCTTTCGCTCGATGCGCTGGCGCGCGCGTCAGGCGTGTCGCGCGCGATGCTCGCGCAGATCGAATCGGCGCGCAGCGTGCCGTCGATCAAGGTGCTGTGCAAGGTGGCGGCGGCGCTGAAGGTGTCGGTGGCGGCGTTCCTGCGGCGTCACGCGACCAACGGCTTCGAGCATCTGCCGGCCGAGCGCTCGGCCCGCGTGGTCAGCGCGAACGGTCGCTACTCGGTGCGGCCGCTGCATCCCGACGACGAGTCGATCGCCGCCGAGTTTCACGAACTGCGGATCGCCCCGCTACATACCGAAGCGGGCGTGCGCCGCGCGCCCGGCACGACGGTGAATCTGGTGGTCAGCGACGGTACGCTCGAAGTCAGCGTCCACGACCAGCGTCAACTGCTCGCGACCGGCGACGCGATCGTGTTCGACGCCGACCAGCCGCACAGCCTGCGCAATCCCGGCGACACCGAGGCGCGCGCGTTTCGCGTGACGCTGCGGGCTGAGACGCCGCCGCGCTGGGAAGTGCCGGCCGCGGGCGCCGCACGCGACGAAGCCGCACGCGAAGGTGTGCCGGGTTGAGAATCGACGGCGTCCGAGGTTCAGGCGCGGGTCAGGGCGTCGATGCAGGTCAAATGCAGTGAGTAGGGTCTTTGTTCGTCGCGCTGCAGCGCTCGCGCGACTGTTGTATGCTTCGCCCGCCGGTCGAACCGGCAATCAGTGCGTCTTCAGGGCGGGGTGAAATTCCCCACCGGCGGTGGGCCGGCAGCGCGACAGCGTGAGCCGGCAAGCCCGCGAGCGCCCGCATCGAGCGGTCTTCGAGTGTTGGAGACAGCGGCGGGGTCAGCAGATCTGGTCAGAACCCAGAGCCGACGGTCATAGTCCGGATGGAAGAAGATGTGCAGATAGTCATGTGCGTTCCGTGACGCCGCCCGTGGTTCTGGCGGCGCATGTGCGCCCGCTTTTGCGGGACGCTCGACGGCGCGTGCCAGTCTGTTTGCAATGCCCTGAAACGTTTCTCGCCCAACTTTTGCGATGAGCGTTTCAACTATGTCCTTTGCTACTTTTCCTGCTCCGTCGACGATTGCAGACGATGCCTTCGCCGATCTCCCGCTGCTTGCCACCGAAGCCGTTCCGCCGCGTATCGCCGCCGCCTTGCAGGCGCTGCGCGAGGGCCGCGCCGTGGTGCTGCAGGACGACCACGACCGCGAGAACGAAGCCGATCTGATCGTCGCGGCCGAGCGCCTGTCGGTCGAAACGATGGCGCTGCTGATCCGGGAATGCAGCGGCATCGTCTGCCTGTGCCTGCCCGACGACAAGATCCGCGCGCTCGAACTGCCGCCGATGGCCGTCAACAACGAAAGCCGTCACGGCACCGCGTTCACGGTGTCGATCGAAGCGCGCGAAGGCGTCAGCACCGGCGTGTCCGCGCAGGATCGCGTGACCACGATCCGCGCCGCGATCGCCGATACGGCCCAACCCGCCGACATCGTGCGCCCCGGCCACGTGTTCCCGCTGCGCGCGACGCCGGGCGGCGTGCTGGCGCGGCGCGGCCACACCGAAGGCACCGTCGATCTGGCGATTCTCGCGGGCCTGAAGCCGGCCGGCGTGCTGTGCGAACTGATGAACGCCGACGGCACGATGACGCGCGGCGCGGACGTCGAGCGCTTCGCCGCGCAACATGATCTGCCGATGCTGACGATCGCCGAGCTGGTCGAGTTTCGCGAGTCGCTCGCGCAGGTGCGCGAGGGCGCGATGGTCGAGGCTTGACGGGCCGTCCATCGAGCGGCACGCGACGCCATGACGCAAAAAAAAGCCGGTTCTTCGGAAGAAGAACCGGCTTTTTTATCGGCGTTGCGCAAAACCGCTACGACTGCACGTCGCCGAATTCGCCGCGCACGCCCGCCTCGATGAGCGCCGGCAGTTCATCCATATGCTTGATGATTCGCGTGATACCCATCGCGCGCAGCGCATCCGCGTAGCCGTCCGGAATATGGCTCGCGCCGACGAACGCGATCGTCTTCATGCCTGCCGCGCGCGCCGCGTTCAACCCCGCGACGCTGTCCTCGACGACGAGGCAACGCGCCGGCACGACGCCAAGCGTCGTGGCCGCGAACAGATAGACGTCCGGATACGGCTTCGGCCGCGCGACCTGCTCGGCGCTGAACACGCGCTCGCCGAAAATCTGCTGCAGACCCGCGCGCCGTACCGATGCGGCGACGCGCGACATACGGCTGTTCGACACGACCGCAGCCGGCAGCGTCACGCGTTGCAGCGCGTCGCGCACGCCGTGGATCGGGCCGAGCGACGCGGCGAGCGCGAGCTCGACGTGATGCTCGATCGTGTCGAGGAAGTTCACAGGCAGCGTGATGTCGAACTGCGTTTCGAGGCCGGCGAGAAAACGCGAGGTTTGCTGGCCGAACGCGGTTTTGACGACGGGGGCGAAATCGATGCCGGGGAAGGTGGCCGTCAGCGTGTCGAACATCACGCGATCGGCGATGACTTCACTGTCGACGAGCACGCCGTCGCAGTCACAGATGAGGTGGTCGATCATGCCTGAAAAACGGTAAGCGCAAGGCGCGCGGGCGGCGGGTTGCGGGCCCGCGCGCCGGGATGAAAAGCGTCATCATACGTACTTTCGGACCAGGTCCTTTTGGCGTTCTGCGCGCCCGCGGCCTTACGGCGTATCGGCCCAGGCCTTCGCCGCGCGGATGGCGCGCTGCCAGCCATCGAGGCAGGTCCTGACCTCCGCAGGCGGTAGCGCCGGCGTGAAGCGGTGCTCGAGCTTCCACTGGCTTTTCAACTCGTCGATGTCCTTCCAGTAGCCCACCGCAAGACCGGCCAGATAGGCGGCGCCGAGTGCGGTGGTCTCGGACACCTGGGGGCGCACCGTGTCGACGCCGAGGATGTCGGCCTGGAACTGCATCAGCAGATTGTTCGCGCAGGCGCCGCCATCCACGCGCAACTCGCCGATGCGAATGCCCGAGTCGGCTTCCATCGCCTTCAGCACGTCGAGCGATTGATAGGCGATCGAATCGAGCGCCGCGCGCGCGATATGCGCGGAGGTCGTGCCGCGCGTGACGCCGAACAGCGTGCCGCGCGCATGCGCGTTCCAGTGCGGCGCGCCGAGGCCGGCGAACGCGGGCACGAGATACACGCCGTCGCAATGCGGCACGCCGCGCGCGAGCGTTTCGATTTCCGCCGCGTTCCTGATGATGCCGAGGCCGTCGCGCAGCCACTGCACCACCGCGCCGCCGATGAAGATGCTGCCTTCGAGCGCGTAGTCGATACGCTCGCCGATCTGCCAGGCGATCGTCGTGACGAGATTGTTGTTCGATTCGATCGGTTTGGCGCCCGTGTTCATCACGAGGAAGCAGCCGGTGCCGTAGGTGTTCTTGACCATGCCGGACTCGGTGCACATCTGGCCGAACAGCGCGGCGTGCTGATCGCCGGCGATGCCCGCGAGTGGAATCTTCGACGCGAACACGGTGGTCACCGTCGGTCCATACACCTCCGACGACGGCCGTACTTCCGGCAGCATGCTGCGCGGAATGTCGAGCGCGGCGAGCAGTTCGTCGTCCCACTTCAGGGTGTGGATGTTGAACAGCATCGTGCGCGACGCGTTGGTCACGTCGGTGACGTGCAGCGCGCCCTTCGTGAAATTCCACATCAGCCAGCTGTCGACGGTGCCGAACGCGAGCCGGCCCTGACGCGCTTTTTCGCGCGCGCCTTCGACGTTGTCGAGAATCCAGCGGATTTTGGTCGCCGAGAAATACGAGTCGATCGGCAAGCCGGTCTTCGCGCGCACGCTCGCTTCGAAACCCTGCGCTTTCAGGTCGTCGCAGAAGTCGGCGGTGCGGCGGTCCTGCCAGACAATCGCGTTGTAGATCGGGTGGCCGGTTTCGCGATCCCACACGATCGTGGTTTCGCGCTGGTTCGTGATGCCGATCGCGGCGATCGACGTGCCGTTCATGCCGGCTCGCGTGACCGCCTCGGCGGCGACGCCGGCCTGCGTCGACCAGATTTCCTGCGGATCGTGCTCGACCCAGCCCGGTTGCGGGTAGATCTGCTGGAATTCCTTTTGTGCGGTCGACACGACGTTGCCGCGCCGGTCGAACAGCATCGCGCGCGAGCTGGTGGTGCCTTGGTCAAGCGCGAGAACGTACTGATCCAGCATTGTCTCTTCTCCATGCATGTTACGGATCGCCGGATTGCTGGCCGGCGATGCGAGCGGCGTGTTGTCGTGAGCGGGCCGCCATAGTGTGAGGGCGCGTGCCGGTGTCGTCCAGCCGAAGCTGCGGTGGGGCCGGCCCGGGACGCGGATGGTGTGCGCCGTTTCTACGGGCTAGCGCCGTTTGCTTCCCCCGGCATTGGCGCCGCGTTGTGTTTGCCGCCGCTTTTGTCGGGGCATGCCAGTTTGCCCGGCCGGGCCGCCTACGCGTTCTGCCGGGCCGGTTCGCGCGCGAACCACGCGTCGATATCGCGCGTAACCTCATCGAGCGTGCCCGGCTCGACGTGCAGGCCGAGCTTCGAGCGCCGCCACAGCACGTCCTGCGCGGTGCGCGCCCATTCGGTATCGCGCAGATAAACCAGCTCGGCTTCGTGCAGTCCCGGCGCGAACTCGCGACCGAGCTCGGCGCGCGAGCGCGCGAGGCCGATCACGCGATTCGCGCGCGTGCCATACGCGCGCGCGAGCCGAAGCGCGAGCGACGCCGGCAGCCACGCATGCTCGCGCGAGAACTCACCGAGGAAGCGATTGAAGTTCGCCTGTGCGATGTCGCCGCCCGGCAGCGGCGCGTCGACGGTCCACGCGGACCCGCCGTGGCGCAGCGCGTCGGTGAGCGTATCGACGGCCTGCTCGGCGAGCTTGCGAAACGTCGTGATCTTGCCGCCGAACACCGACAGCAGCGGCGCCTGGTCCGCGGGCGCGTCGAGTTCGAGCGAGTAGTCGCGCGTGACCGCCGACGGATTGTCCGCGTTCTCGTCCTCCAGCAGCGGGCGTACGCCCGAATAGCTCCAGCGCACGTCGGCCGGCGAGATCTTCTGCCTGAAGTAGCGGTTGATCGAATCGCACAGATACTGCGTTTCGTTGGCGTCGATCGCGACTTGCGACGGGTCGCCGCGATATTCGAGGTCGGTGGTGCCGATCAGCGTGTAGTCGTGCTCGTAGGGAATCGCGAAGATGATCCGCTTATCGGCGTTCTGGAAGATGTACGCGTGGTCGTGCTCGAACAGGCGCCGCGTGACGATGTGGCTGCCCTTGACGAGCCGCACGCTATGCGCCGATGGTCGGCCGAGCGCGCCCTTCAGCAGCTCGCCGACCCACGGGCCCGCCGCGTTCGCGATCGCGGCGGCGCGCACGTCGAGCGTCGTGCCGTCCGCGCGTTGCAGTTGCGCGCGCCACTCGCCGCCGGCGCGCTCTGCGTTGACCAGTTTCGTACGGGTGAGGATCGTCGCGCCGCGCTCGTGGGCGTCGAGCGCGTTCAGGACGACGAGGCGCGCGTCGTTGACCCAGCCGTCCGAATAAACGAAGCCGCGCTTGATCGTTTCGACGAGCGGCGCGCCGGCCGGATGCCGGCTCATCACGATGCCGCGCGAGCCCGGCAGCAGCTCACGTTTGGCCAGATGGTCGTACAGGAACAGACCCGCGCGGATCAGCCAGGCGGGGCGCAGATCCGGCATATGCGGCATCACGAAGCGCAGCGGCCAGATGATGTGCGGCGCCGCGCGCAGCAGCGTCTCGCGCTCCTGCAGCGCCTTGCGCACGAGCCCGAACTCGCGGTACTCGAGGTAGCGCAGGCCGCCGTGGATCAGCTTGGTACTTGCCGACGAGGTGTGCGCGGCCAGATCGTCCTGCTCGCACAGCAGCACCGCCAGGCCGCGGCCGGCCGCGTCGCGGGCGATGCCGGCGCCGTTGATCCCGCCACCGACGACGAGCAAATCGTATTTCGTGCCTTGCGTCACCTGGTGAGCCTCTGCATCGAATCTGGGAGTAAGTTGGAAAGCCAATTGAACGAATCATGTTCGTTTTCGAACTTTAATGAACGTATTCGAAAAAGTAAAGTTCGCTTCGACCCGGGCGAGCCTGGGTCGAATGGCACGGGAGTGGCACAACGCGCGACCGCGGACGATACTCCCGGTAGTAGCCATTTCGAGGTGATGTATGCGTGGACTTTTGATGATCGGCGCGGCGGCGCTGCTGGCGGGATGCGTGAGTACGCCGAGTCTGGAAGGGACGAGGGGCGCAACGTCGTTCGAGGCGTTACAGAAGATGTGCTCGCCGCAAACCGTCGACTACGGCAGCGACGCGCAGAACGTCTATGAGACGTTCTTCGATGCCTATGTGGCGAACCGGCGCGGCCGGCTGTCGAACGACGACTTCTGCGCGTTCCAGGCATCGATCGCGCAGCGCCATGCGAGCGAGGCGACGAGCAGCGATCCGAAGGTGCGCAACCAGTGGGTCGAGTTCTTCAACGAGCAGCGGGCAAGGGCGATCAGCTGGCGTGCGAGTGCCGATCCGACCTTGCGTAACGGGTAAGCAGCAGCAGGTTGACCGGCGAGCCGGTTCACTTGTGCGGCGCCAACGCTCCGCGCCACAGCATGCGCAAAAGCTGCGCGAACACGGCTTCACGTGATGGCTGCGGAGCTCCGTCGCCAGCGGAGTCGGCCTGTTGCGCCGCCGACGGCGGTAGCTGGTTCGCGAGCGCAAGCATCGTGAAGCCGTGCAGGCTCGTCCAGTACGCATAGCCGATCAGGCGCGGATCGCCTTCGAGAATACCCGCCTCGACGAGCCGCTCGAAGTGCGCTTCCAGCAGACGCCACGCGCGCTGCGACGCCGCGGCCAGTTCAGGGTAAGCGCCTTGCTGTTGCGGCGTCTGATCGAACATCAAACGGTAGGCGTGCGGTTCATCGAGCGCGAAGTCGACGTAGGCCCGGCCGACGGCGCTGTGATCGATGGCGGGGGCGTTCGCGGGGATGCCGCGCGCGGCCGCTTCGAGGCGCGCGGCGAAGCGGTTGAACGCGGCGGCGCGGACCATCGCCAGAATTTCTTCCTTGTCGCGGAAATAGCGATACGGTGTCATCGCACTGCAGCCGAGCTCCTTCGCCAGCTCGCGCATCGTCACGCCTTGCGCGCCGCGGGTCGCAAAGGCGTTTTCGGCGACGCGTCGCATGGCTTCGCGAAACTGCTGGATGTCGTCGGCGGAGAGCGTCTTGGGCATGCGCGAGGGCGGGGAAGTCCGTCGCGTGAATTTACTGTGTAAATGAGATGCGCACAAAGGGCCGCGAAGGCGGCCCGCTGTCAGGGAATTGAACGATACGAGCCCGGCAGTCGCGAGCGAAGCGAGCGGGGAATCCGCCAGGGCGGCGCGGATACGCCGCCAACGGCTCTCGGATTGAACGACAGGGAATCTCAGGAAAAACGTTTGATGGCCCGCAATGCGGTGTCGCCGGTTTCGGTCACGCGCCATTCTTCGTTGCCCGATGCGAGGCGTTCGAGTTGCACCAGTTGGCGTTCGAGCAACGCATCGAGTTCTTCTCGGTCCATTTCGACCTGGTTGGGGGCGTCCTTGACGAGTAACAACGTGGCGAATTCATGCGGACTCAGCATCGTTCTCTCCATGTCAGCAAATTGCGGACAGCCTTGCAGTCGACCGGCAGGCCGGGGCGGGGTCCGCTAAGGATCAGGGCGGGAGGTACGGCTTACACGACAGATTCACAAACCGACGCCGTGCGAAACTCGCAACGCACGTTGGGGAACTGGAGTGTAGGCGAGCACCGATGAAACGCCAACCTGGTCCCCGTAAATTTTCCATTTGACAATTGGTCGCGCGATAGGCGGTCCGGCCCCGCAGCCAGATTCTTGATTTCACGCGAGGTTTTGCGTGCACCGCAGCATGGCGGAGATCGCCTGGAATTATCCGGCGATATAGATTTGACAATTCGCGGCGTTCAGCGCCTCGGCCATGTCGGCGGCCGGCGCGGCGTCGGTGAACAATGCGTCGATCTGCTCCAGATGTCCCTGGCGAACTAGCGCCGGGCGGCCAAACTTGGAGTGATCGGCGGCGAGGAACACGGTGCGTGCGTGCTCGATGATCGCCTCGGCGACACGCACTTCGCGCGTGTCGAAATCGCGCAGCGTACCGTCCGTTTCGATGCTCGACGTGCCGATGATCGCGAAATCGACTTTGAACTGCCGGATGAAGTCGATCGCCAGTTCACCGACGATGCCCTTATCCCACGGCCGCACGATGCCCCCCGTCACCAGCACTTCGCAATCCGGGTAGCCGCTCATCATGCTCGCGACGTTCAGATTGTTCGTGATCACGCGCAGTCCACGGTGGCGGTTCAGCGCGCGTGCCACTTCCTCGGTGGTCGTGCCGAGGTTGATGAAGAGCGATGCCTGATCGGGAATGTGAGTGGCGACTAGCGCCGCGATACGTCGTTTTTCTTCATGAAACATGCGCTGGCGCGCGGTGTAGGAGACGTTCTCGGAACTGGTCGGCAGACTGGCGCCGCCGTGATAGCGGCGCAGCAGATTCATATCGGCGAGCCAGTTGACGTCGCGGCGGATCGTCTGCGGGGTGACGTCGAAGTGGCTCGCGAGGTCGTCCACGGTCACGAAGCCGTCGCGTTGCACCCACTCCAGCAATTCCTGTTGCCGGGCATTGAGAGTCAGGCGGGGGTCTCGTGTCATGTGTCTCGGGTGGTGGCTGTCGTGTCGGCGTGGTCCGTCGCGATCATCGAGCGGCTGGCAGGAAGCCCGCCGTCGACGAACGCGATTGCGGCTATTGTAAAACCATCGCGCCCCTTGTCCGCCAACTGGCGCAATCCGCTGGCACCCGCCGCGAACGCTCCGGACCTGCTCGAACCTTCATTCAGGTGCAAGACGCATTTATTCATTTGATAAATGAATTTGTTTTTTGGTGCGCTTCGCGATGCAATCTTGGGTTCTGCGATTTACCTGCCTTACAACCTTTCCCATGATGTCCGGCGACTTTTTCGTGCCGGCCCGCGCTTTCGAGAGTGTTCGACATGACTGGCTTCAGCAACTGGCAAAACCCTTATCCGACCCAACGTCTGCCCGTATTCGCACGCAATATCGTTTCGACCTCGCATCCGCTCGCGGCGCAGGCTGGGCTGCGCATGTTGTGGAAGGGCGGCAACGCCGTCGACGCGGCCATCGCGGCCGCCGCAGCGATCACAGTGGTCGAGCCGGTGTCGTGCGGCCTGGGCGGCGACGCGTTCGCGCTCGTGTGGGACGGCAAGAAGCTGCATGGTCTGAACGCGTCGGGCGTGTCGCCGGCTGCGTGGAACGTCGATTACTTCAAGCGCAAATACGGCGAGGAAAACGGCTTCGCGAAACAGCCGAAGCGTGGCTGGGACGCCGTCACGGTGCCGGGCGTGATCGCCGGTTGGGAAGCGCTGCACCAGAAGTTCGGCAAGCTGCCGTTCGCCGACCTGATGGAGCCGGCCATCGAGATCGCCGAGCGCGGTCACGCGGTGGCGAGCATCGTCGCGTACAAATGGGCGGCCGCAGTGCCGGAACTGAAGGATCAGCCGGGCTTCGCGCAGACCTTCATGCCGCGCGGCCGCGCGCCTGAGGTCAGCGAGCTGGTGCGCTTGCCCGGTCACGCGAAGACGCTGCGCCTGATCGCCGAGCAGGGCCCGCGCGCGTACTACGAAGGCGAGATCGCCGAGCGGATCGCCGCGTTCGCACGCGAAGGCGGCGCCGCGCTAAGCGCCGACGATCTGCGCAACTACCGCGCGGACTGGGTCGAGCCGATCGGCAAGGACTATCGCGGCTACACCGTGCATGAGATTCCGCCGAACGGCCAGGGCATCGCGGCGCTGGTCGCGCTCGGCATCCTCGAGAAGTTCGACGTGAAGTCGCTGAAGGTCGACAGCGTCGAGTCGCAGCATCTGCAGATCGAAGCGATGAAGCTCGCGTTTGCCGACCTGTATCGCTATGTGGCCGATCCGCGGTCGATGGAAGTCACGCCCGAGCAGATGCTCGACGACGCGTACCTGAGCTCGCGCGCGAAGCTGATCGATCCGAAGCGGGCGACGCACTTCGACTTCGGCATGCCGAAGGCGGGCGGCACGATCTACATGTCGGCCGCGGACGAGAGCGGCATGATGGTCAGCTTCATCCAGTCGAACTACATGGGCTTCGGCTCGGGTGTGGTCGTGCCGGACAGCGGCATCGCGCTGCAGAACCGCGGCTGCGGCTTCTCGATGGATCCGAAGTCGCCGAACGTCGTCGAGGGCGGCAAGCGGCCGTTCCACACGATCATCCCGGCGTTCCTCACGCAGCAGGTGAACGGTCAGCAGGAAGCGGTGATGAGCTTCGGCGTGATGGGCGGCGACATGCAGCCGCAAGGCCATCTGCAAACGGTGGTGCGCATGCTCGATTACGCTCAGCAGCCGCAGGCCGCGTGCGACGCGCCGCGGTGGAAGGTCAACCGCGACTTCACGGTCGATATCGAGTCGACGCTCGATCCGAAGACCACCGAGGGCCTGCAGAAGCTCGGCCACACGATCAAGTCGGTCGACGATCCGTACATGGACTTCGGCTCCGGCCAGTTCATCTGGCAACTCGATCGCAACGAGCCGGAGCGCGGCTACGTGGCGGCCAGCGACAGCCGCCGCGACGGTCTCGCCGCCGGCTTCTAGGCCACGACGAGGCAACGCCCGGGGCCGAGGTTCGCACCGGGACTCAGGTCCGACACCCGGTAACACGTAACGAACGCGCGGCATGGCGTATGCCGCGCTATTGCGCGCCCGCCAGCCGCCTCGCTGACCCAGGCGGTGGCGCACCTACCACAGCTATCGTGCAGCAGACCATCATGAACACCCCCGCGTCGCACTCGACGACCGCTTCCCCCCACGCCGCGCCGCTTTCGAAAGCGATGGTGCGGCGGATCGTTTTCTCGTCGTCGATCGGTAACGCGCTCGAGTGGTTCGACTTCCTGGTCTACGGCTACTTCGCGACGATCATCGCGAAACAGTTCTTCCCGATGCAGGACGAGTGGCTGTCGACGCTGCTCGCGATCGCCACTTTCGGCCTCTCGTTCCTGATGCGCCCGCTCGGCGCGATCGTGCTCGGCGTGTACGGCGACCGCAAGGGCCGCAAGGCGGCGCTCACGCTCGCGATCGCGCTGATGATGGTCGGTACTTTCACGATGGCCGTGATGCCGCCGTTTTCGACGATCGGTCTCGCGGCGCCGCTGCTGGTGCTGCTGGCGCGGCTCGTGCAGGGCTTCGCGGTCGGCGGCGAGTTCGGCAGCGCGACCGCGTTCATGGTCGAGCACAGCGCGACCCGGCGCGGCTACTACGCGAGCTGGCAGTTCGCGAGCCAGGGTCTCGCGGCGATCACCGCGGCGGCCTTCGGTTCGCTGCTGACCGCGTGGCTGCCGGCCGAGCATCTGAACAGCTGGGGCTGGCGTGTGCCGTTCGTGTTCGGTCTGCTGGTCGGGCCGGTCGGCTACTACATCCGCTCGCATCTCGACGAGACGCCCGAATTCCTCGCATTGCGAGAAGAACGCGCGGCTCGCGAGGCGGCTGGCGAGCACAAGGTCGTCAGCGGAACGAAGGACGCGTCGTTCTCGAATCAGTGGGTCAACCTGCTGCTCGCGATCGGCATGGTTGCGCAGTCGACGGTCGGCGTGTACGTGCTGCAGCTCTACATGCCGCTTTACGCGGTCAAGCAGCTGCATATGGCGGCGGCCGCGTCGTTCGGCGTGGTCGTGCTGAACGGCGGCATGCAGTTCATCTTCTCGCCGATCATGGGCGCGCTGTCCGATCGCATCGGCCGAATTCGCATCATGCTGAGCACGTCGATCCTGATGGGCCTGCTGATCTATCCGATGTTCGCATGGCTGCAGACACATCCGACGATTGGCTGGCTGCTCGTGCTGCAAGGCGTCGCCGGTATTTTCAAGGCCTCGTACTCGGGGCCGATGCCCGCGCTGATGTCGGAGATCTTCCCGACCGAGGTGCGCTCGACTGGCCTTTCAATCGGTTACAGCATCGGTGTGACGATCTTCGGCGGCTTCGCGCCGACCATCGTCGAAACCTTCATTCATTTGACCGGCGACAAACTCGCGCCAAGTTATTACGTCCTGCTTGCGGCGGTACTTTCGGGCGTATCGCTGATCATCGTCGCGCTGCGCATGCGTCGCGTGCGTCCCATCCCGGGCGACGTCCAACCTGCCTGAGGAAGAGGGGCCCGCCCAAAGGGGCCGCCCAAGGGGGCCCGCGTAGGGCGCCCGCCCGTGTCCCCAACCCCGCCGGGTCTGATGTCTGTCCGAAAAGCCAGCCTTTTGGGCTGGCTTTTTTTGCCTTGCGCACATCGTTTTAACACGTTGGAAGATTTCGACTATCTTGAAATCGGAACTGCGTCGATGCGGCATGGTCTGTGCTGTGTGATCTGCATGGTCGGATATCTCCGGCTAAGATGCAGAGTACAAGGGCCCAACTCTAATTCACGGCGTTGTATCCGACACGCAGAAACATCACGGCGAGCGCGGTGGCAGTTGCGAAGAACTCCACGGGTCGGTACAGCATGGGAGCAAGACACGATGCACACAGAGCTGAACCATGTCATGCCCTGGCGGATCGAAGACATCGATCTGACGCGCATTGACCGTCAGAAGGCCGCGGCCAACGAGGACCTGCTGCTGTTGTTGTGCGCGGCTTCGTTCATCGAAAGCGGCACCGATCTCTACACCAGCAATCTGAGTACGTTTTTCAACGACGATCCCGAGGTCTCGGCCTGGCTCAACCACGAGTGGGAGCCCGAGGAAATGCAGCACGGCCGGGCGCTGAAGACCTATATCGCGTATGTATGGCCCGAGTTCGACTGGGACACCGCGTTCCGCAATTTCATGCGCGAGTATTCGCTCACGTGCTCGGTCGAGGATTTCGAAAAGACCCGCGCGCTGGAGATGGTCGCACGTTGCGTAGTCGAAACGGGTACCGCGACGCTGTATCGCGCGATCAACGAGTGCTCGGACGAAGCGGTCCTCAAGCAGATCACCGACAACATCCGCACCGACGAAGTCCGTCACTACAAGCACTTTTTCAGGTACTTCAAGAAGTACAACCGGATCGAGGGCAACGGTAGGCTCGCGGTGCTGGGCGCGTTGATGCGTCGCGTGATGGAAATCAAGAACGAAGATTCGGAGATCGCGTTGCGGCACGTGTTCGCGATTCGCTATCCGGAGCGCGTGCACGACTCCGCGTATAACCGCGAGCGGGCGGCGCGCATCAACAAGCTGGTGCGCCGCAATCTGTCCGCCGACATGTGCGTGAAGATGCTGCTCAAGCCGCTCGATCTGCCGGCGCGCATTCAGCCAAGTGTGCATTATCCGCTCGCGAAGATCACGCAGCACGTATTCTTTCGCTGAGCTATCGATCGTCGCGCGAGGCATCGGCTGAATGCAGTTGCAACGACCTGACGAAACGAACCGGAGCCCGCTTATGCGGGCTTTGGTTTTTTCGAGGCATGATGGAGCTTTACCGACTACTTCGACTGGATCGATGGCATGAGCGCTTCCTCCTCCGCATCTACGTCCGCGCGTCCGCTCGAACAGATCGTGTTCGACGAATGGCCGGCCAACGTGCGCGCATTGTTCGACGGTTCGTCGCTTGCGGACAAGCAGGGCTTCACCGCGTCGCTACTGACCGTCGATGCGAACGGCCACGTGCGCACATCTCTGCTGAGCGTCGGCGAACTCTATGCGCCCGACTCGCGCACGCTGTGCATCGCGCTATGGCCGCAGGCGCGCGCGACGCGCGCGATCGCGCAAAGCGGGCGCGCGGCGCTGAGCTTCGTCTGCGATGCGGCGTTCTATCAGGTGCAGTTGCGTGTCGCGCCGCTGCCCGGTGTTGCTGGCGACGACAGCGGCCTCGTCTATCTGCTCGGCTCGATCGACACAGCGGAAGCGCAAAGCGTCCGTTATGCGCGCCTGACGGGCGGCATCACGTTCGAATTGCAAGGAGAGGGGAGTGTGGTGCTCGAGCGATGGGAACGGCAGGTCGAGCATTTGAAGCAGGCTGCCGCCGCGAGCAGCCGTTAGTCTTCGAGCAGGGAAGCGCTAACGGCTGATGCGCGGGCAGCCTTCAGGCCGCGCGACGCTTAACGGCCACGGTCGCCGTTGCGCGACGGTTGCGCACCACGCGGCGCATCGTTGCGCTTCGCGCCGCCGCCGAGCAACGCGCCCGGATTGCCGTTGTGCGAACGATTGCCCTGCGGCTTGCGCGGCGCATGGTGCGCGGGAGCGCCATCATGCGCGGCGGCACGCGGCCGATCGTCGGGACGCTGCGTATCGCGACGCGGCTGATTGCCATTGCCGGCCGGCTTCGCACCTTGTGGCCGCGGCGTGGGCTGAGCGTTCGACGCACGCTGGCCCGAACGCTGACCCGTGCCTTGTCCCGAACGCTGACCGGAGCCTTGAGCCGGCTTGGCCGGTGCGCCACCACCAGCACCGCCGTCACGACGCACCGCACCTTGTCCCTGGCGCGGCGAGCGCCCGCCGCCGCCCTGCCCGCGTCGCAGGATCGGCTCCGGCTTCGCGGTCGGGTCCGGCTCGAAACCGGCGATCACTTCCTGCGGGACCGGACGCTTGATCAGCTTCTCGATGTCCTTCAGCAACTGCAGTTCATCGACGCACACGAGCGACACCGCCTCGCCGGTCGCACCCGCGCGACCCGTGCGGCCGATGCGGTGCACGTAGTCTTCCGGCACGTTCGGCAGATCGAAGTTGACCACGTGCGGCAACTGATCGATATCGATGCCGCGTGCGGCGATGTCGGTCGCCACCAGCACCTGCAGCGTACCGTCCTTGAACTCGGCGAGCGCGCGCGTGCGTGCCGACTGGCTCTTGTTGCCGTGAATCGCGAGCGCGCTGATGCCGTCCTTCGCCAGCTGCTCGGCGAGGCGATTCGCGCCGTGCTTGGTGCGCGTGAACACGAGCACCTGGAACCAGCTGTGCTGACGGATCAGATGCGTGAGCAACTCGCGCTTGCGGTCGCGATCGACCGGGTGAATCTTCTGCGCGACCGTTTCGGCCGTCGTGTTGCGGCGCGCGACTTCGATCAGCGCCGGCGAGTCGAGCAGGCCATCGGCGAGTGTCTTGATCTCGTCGGAGAAGGTCGCCGAGAACAGCAGGTTCTGGCGCTTCGGCGGCAGCTTCGCGAGCACGCGCTTGATGTCGTGGATGAAGCCCATGTCGAGCATGCGGTCGGCTTCGTCGAGCACGAGGATCTCGAGATGCGACAGGTCGATGGTCTTCTGCTGCATGTGATCGAGCAGACGGCCCGGCGTCGCGACGACGATATCGATGCCGCGCCTGAGCGCATCGATCTGCGGATTGATGCCGACGCCGCCGAACATCACGGTCGACTTCAGCTTCAGATACTTGCCGTAGGCGCGCACACTTTCTTCGACCTGCGCGGCAAGTTCGCGCGTCGGCGTGAGGATCAGCGCGCGCACCACGCGCTTGCCGCCGGCGGCCGGCGGCATCGAATTCAGGCGCTGCAGGATCGGCAGCGTGAAGCCGGCGGTCTTGCCGGTGCCGGTTTGCGCGCCAGCGAGCAGATCGCCGCCGTTGAGCACGGCCGGGATCGCCTGAGTCTGGATCGGAGTCGGGCTGGTGTAGCCGAGTTCATTGACAGCGCGGACCAGCGGTTCGGACAAGCCGAGGGAATCAAAAGACATAAAAGCTCTTTGCAATGCAGTGTCGCGAACGGCCCCGCTGGGCCCAAAGGACCCCAACGCGGAAAAACCAGCGCGGCATCGACACGCCCGCATGGCGTGTTCGAGGCCGAGGCCCGGTTCCGTTCACGGAGAAATCGGCGGCACGCTCACAGATGTGCCGAATGTTTCAACGCGCTATGCAGACACGTCGACTGGCCTTAAGTTGCAATTCGTCGCCGTGGAATGTCACGCGACATAGCGCGCGACACTGACGAATTGACACAGACTGCCCGCCAGTACGAACAGGTGCCAGATACCATGTCCGTGGCGGATGCGCTCGTCGTTGATGAAGAAATAGATGCCGGCGCTATAGATGACGCCGCCGGCCACGAGCCACGCGGTCCCCGCGGCCGGCAACGCCTGCACCAGCGGGTGGACGGCTACGAGCGCGAGCCATCCCATCAACACATACAGCACCATCGACACGCTGCGGGTGCGTCGCCCGAGCGTGAGTTCCTGCACGATGCCGAGGGCAGCGAGCCCCCAGCTCACGCCGAATAACGACCAGCCCCACGGTCCACGCAACGTGACGAGCGTGAACGGCGTGTAGCTGCCGGCGATCAGCAGGTAGATCGCCGAATGATCGCATTTCTGCAGAACCGCCTTCAGACGCGGATGGCTGACGCTGTGATACAGCGTCGAGATCGCATACAGCACGAACAGCATCGCACCATATACGGCGAAGCTGACGACCTTGTACGCGTCGCCGGCGAGCGCGCCCATCGTGACGAGCGCCGCCAGCCCCACCACCGACAGCACGGCGCCGACGAGATGGGTGATGCTGTTCAAACGCTCACCGAAGGGCACAACTCTTTCCTCCTGCACGGTCCCACGAGGGCAACCTCCAACACAAATAGCCCTACATGATACCGGTCCTGAAAAAACGAAGGGCGCGGCCGCGAATTTCGCAGGCCGCGCCCGGGGTGCGTCGAACGCTGCTTAGTCGAGCGGCGCCGAACGCAGGTCGGCCACTTGCTGCGGCGACACGGGCGTGCCGTGGTTGCCCCAGGACATACGGATGTACGTCACGACCGCTGCGACTTCCTGATTCGACAGAGCCTGCGCGAACGGCGGCATGCCATACGGACGCGGGTTCCCTTCCGTGCTCGGCGGATAACCACCGTTCAGCACCATGCGGATCGGGTTGACCGCGGACGGCATCTGGATCGACTGGTTGTTCGCGAGCGGCGGGAATGCCGGCGGCCGGCCGAGACCGTTATCCTCGTGGCACTTCGCGCAGTTGTCAGCGTAGATCTTCTGTCCTTGCTTCAGCAGTTCGCCGCCGAATTTTTCCGAGGTTTCGAGCTGCAGCGGTTCCGGTGCTTCGCTCTTCTGCGGAATCGTCTTCAGGTACGTCGCCATCGCGTTGATGTCTTCGGTCGACAGATACTGCAGGCTGTTGTGAACCACTTCGGCCATCGGACCGAACACCGCACCGCGGCTCGACACGCCGGTCTTGAGCAGGTCGGCGATGTCCTTGAGATCCCAGTCGCCGAGGCCGGCTTCGCGGTTCGACGTCAGCGACGGCGCATACCAGTTCTGCAGCGGAATCAGGCCGCCCGCGAACGCGGCCGAGTTGACCGGGGCGCCCATCGCATTGATCGACGTGTGGCACATGCCGCAGTGACCAAGGCCTTCGACCAGATACGCACCGCGGTTCCATTCGACCGACTTGGTCGGATCCGGCTTGAACTCGCCTTCACGGAAGAACAGCGTGCGCCAGCCGATCAGCATGTTGCGCTGGTTGAACGGGAATTTCAGTTCGTGCGGACGGCTCGGTACGTTGACCGGCGCGACCGAGCGCAGGTACGCGTAGATCGCGTCCGAGTCGGCGCGCGTGACCTTCGTGTAGCTCGTGAACGGGAAGCCCGGATAGAGCAGGCTGCCGTCCTTCGAGCGGCCGGTGTGCATCGCGCGATAGAAGTCGTCCTGGGTCCACTTGCCGATGCCGTACTGGTCGTCCGGCGTGATGTTCGGCGTGAACATCGTGCCGAACGGCGTGGCCATCGGCAGGCCGCCCGCGAACGGCAGCCCGCCGCGCACCGTGTGGCAGGCAATACAGTCGCCGGCGCGGGCGAGGTACTCGCCCTTCTTGATCAGGTCGGCCTGGTCCGCGGGCGTTGCCGCCACGGCTGCGCCGCTGCTATGCAGATTGTCGCCGCCCGACCACAGGACGGGAACGAGTGCGGCGGCCGCGACCACGACGACTGCCGAGAGGGCGAACAAAGACTTGTGTTTCATTTGAATGTCTCTCCCGGCGCCTTATTGCGGTTCGCTGCCGCAGGCAAGCGGAGTCTTCAAGGAGCGGGCCGGAGCCGGCACGGGGTTTGGCGGAGCCTGCTGCGTGGAAAGCCAGGCCGCGACGGCGTTCACGTCTTCGTCGCTGAGGCGCGTGGCGATGGTGTGCATGCAGTCCGGCGCGATCGCGCGACGCGTGCCCGAGCGCCATGAGCCCAGCTGCGCGCTGATGTAGTCGGCGTGCAGGCCGACGAGACCCGGGATTGCCGGTTCCATACCGGTCAGCGCCTTGCCGTGGCAGGCCGCGCAAGCGGGCACCTGCTTCGATGCATCACCGTGCAGCACGATCTGCTCACCGCGCGCGAGCGTGGCGGCCGAGACCGTCGGCTTGGCCGGCGTCGGATACGGCGGGCGCTGCTGCGAGAAGAAGGTGGCGATCTGATGCAGGTAGTCGTCGGAGAGATACGTGACGAGGTAGTTCATCGGCGGGTACCTGCGGCGCCCTTCACGGAAGTTCTGCAACTGATTGAACAGATATTCCGCCGGCTTGCCGGCGAGGCGCGGGAAGTAGTCGTTGTCGGTACCTTGCCCATGCGAGCCATGGCAGGCCGTGCAGCCTTGCACGCGCGCTTCCATCGTGTCGGGGGCCTTCGGTTGAGTCTGCGCTTTCGCAGCGCTATAGACACCCGCGATGCCGATCAACAGAAGGGCAAGCAACGGGCGGAAGAGGCGTCTTGAAGACACGCGTAACTCCATCAGAATCGGGGACCTGACCGAACTTCGGGCGGCTCGGTGTGAAGGACAGCCGTCGCTGCGGCGACGCAGCATTCTATCATCGAAGGGTAATGGTGACTATTTGCCGCATTAGAGACGGTTCCAGGTGTGACCGCCATGCGACAGTGTGTCGCGTTATGCCGGTTTCGGACTTTGGTTGCGTCACGGATCGTGGTCGACGTCTTTGTCTCAAAAAATAATCACGGCGTCGCCGCCGCAAGCGTGATGCCGTGTGACGCATTCGATCAAGCCAGGTTGAACCGATCCCCGCGCGCGCCATCGAAGCGTACACTTCCGGGCTCGCCGGCCGTCGTGCAGACGATGCGCCTCGCCGGCCCGACTATGTTCCGTTCGTTCTCATCCGCTATCGGCCTTACATGAAGCTATTCGATTTCTCCTCGTCGACGCTGCGAGCGTTGATGTCCGGCGCGGTGGCGCTGGCCATGTCGTCCACCGCGTTAGCGCATGCGCATCTGATCTCGAGCGTGCCGGCCGCGAACGCCGACGCCGTCGCGCCTACCGACCTGACGATCCATTTCACCGAGCCGCTCGAGCCCGCATTCAGCAAGATCACACTCGCCGATGCAAGCGGCAAGCCCGCGACGCCGGGCGCGTCGACGGTCGATAGCGCGGACGCCCGCGTAATGCACCTCGCGCTGCCTCAGTTGACGAGCGGCCGCTATGCGGTGCACTGGATCGCGGTGGCCACCGACGGCCATCGTACCCATGGCGACTTCGCGTTCAACGTCAAATGAACTTCGACGGACTGTGGATCGGGCAGGTCGCAATGGCCGCGCTCATGAACGTCTCGTTCGGCTTCGCCGTCGGCTCGGCGCTACTCGGCGCATGGCTCGCGAGGGACGGGCTCCAGGGCACTTCACCGGCGCGTCCCGGCTGGATGCGCGCGCAACGCTCGATGCTCGCGGCCACCATCGTGCTGGTGCTCGCGGATTTCGGCTGGCTCCTGTATCAGGCGGCGTCGATGAGCGGTGTCGCGTTGTCCGCGGCGTTCGGCGTGGTGCCGACGGTGCTGACGCAAACGCATGTCGGCTATGGCTGGAGCGTCGCGTTCGGCGGCGCGCTGGTGCTGCTCGGCACCGCGCTGAGCCATGGCACGGGCATGCTGCGCAATACGCTGCTGTGGCTCGCGGTGCTCGCGATCGCGGCGGGTAAGGCGTCGCTCGGTCATGCGGCCGATGCCGGCGTCGTGTCGGCCGCGATCGGCATGCAGACGCTGCACGTGCTCGCAACGAGCGTATGGGGCGGACTCGCGATGGCCGCCGGCCTGGCGGTGCTGCCGGCGCTCGGGGCATCCACCGCGCGGGGCATGCTGATCCGCACGGCGACCCAGGTGTCGAACGTGTCGATCGTCGCGGTCGCGTTGGTGTTGCTGTCGGGCGTCTTCAATGCGGTGCACGACTCGGACAGTTCGTTCGAAGCGATTCAGGCGAGCACGTGGGGTCATGTGCTGACGTTGAAGCTCGTGCTGGTCGCGCTCGCGCTGGTGCTCGGCGCGCTGAACCGCACATCGGCGCTGCCACGCCTGCGTCGCACCGCATCGACGATGGATGCGCACACCTTCGTCAACGTGATGTATCTGGAAGCGCTCCTGATGATCGGCGTGTTCGTCGTCGCGGCCGCGTTGTCACACACCGTGCCGGCGTTCGCTGCGCTCGGTTGAACGCGCGGCGCGGCATAGGCGATTGACCAATCGGCAATGGATGCGCGACGGCCGCGCGCGTCCATCGTGCGTCAGTTCTACGACAGCACCCGCGGATGCGCGCCGCGTAAAAAAGCGCCGCACTGCGAAGCCCACTTACTCGAAGCCGAGGCGATGACCGAGAATCGGCGCGCAGAACAACGCGATCGCGCAGCCCGCGGCCTTGCCTTCGAGTTCGGCGCCGGCCGCGTGCGAGCCGACCATCTGCGTGAGCAGATCGAAGACCTGCGGCAGGCAGTACAGCACCGCCGCGGCGATAAAGCATTTCCCGACTACCGAGATGTTCCATCCGCGCTCGTACGCGAGCATCGCGCCGATGATGCGCAGCACGCCGAACGCAACCAGCGCGCCGACCGCCGCCTGTTCGCGGATCAGATAGTCAGGAAGGAATTCGCCCATGGTGCTCCTCGCTGCATGCGTTGTTGGCATGCATTTCAGCAAGGAGCAGGCCATACGTCTGTCCGATACCGAACAAACGTCGCGAAAGCCAGGCGGGATAAGGCTCGGCGGGGAGTGATGCAGGTCGGGACGGCAGCGCTCGAACGCCGGTTCGAGCCGGCTGGTCCGGGATGTTACGTTACTGCGACGGCCCGCGCGTCACGTGGCCCGCCGGCGGCGTTCCGCCTGCTTCGCTCAGGTGTTCAGATCACCATTCGGCGACGCTGCCGTCCGCGTGACGCCACACCGGATTGCGCCAGCGGTGACCGACCTTCGCCATCTCGCGCACCTTCTCTTCGTTGACCTCGATGCCGAGTCCGGGGCCCTGAGGAATCGACACGAAGCCGTCTTCGTACTTGAAGACTTGCGGATTCTTGATGTAGTCGAGCAGGTCATTGCCCTGGTTGTAGTGGATGCCGAGGCTCTGTTCCTGGATGAACGCGTTGTAGCTGACCGCGTCGATCTGCAGACAGGTTGCGAGCGCGATCGGGCCGAGCGGGCAATGCAGCGCGAGCGCGACGTCGTAGGCTTCCGCCATCGCGGCGATCTTGCGGCACTCGGTGATGCCGCCCGCGTGCGACGCGTCCGGCTGGATGATGTCGACGTAGCCGCCCGACAGGATGTGCTTGAAGTCCCAGCGCGAATAGAGACGCTCGCCGAGCGCGATCGGCGTGTTGGTCTGATTGACGATGTCGCGCAGCGCCTCGGCGTTTTCCGACAGCACCGGCTCTTCGATGAACAGCAGCTTGTACGGGTCGAGTTCCTTGGCGAGCACCTTCGCCATCGGCTTATGCACGCGGCCGTGGAAGTCCACGCCGATTCCGATGTTCGGCCCGACCGCCTCGCGCACCGCCGCGACGTTGTTGATCACGCCTTGCACCTTGTCGAAGGTGTCGATGATCTGCAGCTCTTCCGAGCCGTTCATCTTGACGGCCTTGAAGCCGCGCTCGACCACCGCGCGTGCGTTGTTCGCGACATCGCTCGGACGGTCGCCGCCGATCCACGAGTACACCTTGATTTTGTCGCGCACCTGGCCGCCGAGCAGCGCATGCACCGGTACGCCGTGATGCTTGCCCTTGATGTCCCACAGCGCCTGATCGACGCCGGCGATCGCGCTCATCGTGATCGGGCCGCCGCGATAGAAGC
Source organism: Paraburkholderia sp. UCT2 (assembly GCF_014397665.1). Taxonomy (NCBI): domain Bacteria; kingdom Pseudomonadati; phylum Pseudomonadota; class Betaproteobacteria; order Burkholderiales; family Burkholderiaceae; genus Paraburkholderia; species Paraburkholderia sp. UCT2. The sequence continues at coordinate 149,179 of NZ_VZQO01000008.1, read as the reverse complement.
CCGCGCGGTACATCACCTGCCAGTGATCCTCGATCAACAGCGGGTCCTTGCCGATCAGATAATCGGATAGTTCCTCGACGGCCGCGGCGACCGTATGCGCGCGGCCTTCCACCACCGGCTCGCCCCAACCGACGATGCCCTCGTCGGTCTCGATCTTGAGGAAGCACCAGCGCGGCGGCACGATGAAGGTTTCGAGCTTGGTGATTTTCATGGTGTGTCTCCGGTGTCGATCGGAGTTGGCGCTTTGGCGCTTACTCCGAACCCATGCAAAGCAGGCCTGCGAGCATGCAAAATTTCGGGGAATTCCATGCTACAACAAAACTGCATTTAAATACTATTAATAGTACTATTTGTCACATAGTGGTGAGATCTGCCGACTTACCGCCACGTTGCGCGACGGGATCATCAACCGCGAGGAGAAAACCATTACGCACGATCTGCACGGGCGAGTCGCCCAACTGCTGGCGACCGCGATTCTGCGCGGCGACTATGCGCCGGAGTCGATCCTGCCTCGTGAAGCCGAGTTAATGGAGATGTTCGGCGTGAGCCGCACGGTGCTGCGCGAGGCGCTGCGCACGTTGACGTCGAAAGGGCTGATCGAATCGCGGCCGCGCGTGGGTACGCGCGTGCGGGTCAAGTCCGCGTGGAATCTGCTCGATGCCGATCTGCTCGACTGGTATTCGCGCGTCGCCGAGCCGATGGCGTTCGCGCTCAAGCTGCAGGAAATGCGCGAGATGATCGAGCCTTATGCCGCCGGCCTGGCGGCCGCCGCGCACACCGACGACACGTTGGGTGCGCTTGCGGCCGCGCATACCGCGATGGTGGCGGCGCGCAACGTCGACGAATGGGTGCGCGCGGATCTGCAGTTCCACCTGTGCGTGCTCACCGCGTGCAGCAACGAGCTGCTGATCCCGCTTGGCGCGCTGATCGAGCGCACGCTCGAGGCACAATTGCGGCTCAATGCGAAACGCGCCGATGTGTTCAACGCGTCGCTCGCCGAGCACACGGCGGTGTTCGACGCGATCCGCGCGCGCGATGCCGCCGCGGCGTATGCGGCGATGGCGTCATTGCTCGGCGTGACGCGCGGGCGAATCGAAGGCTGAGGCGGACGGCGTCAATCCATCGCCGCATGCGCGATCGACGCATCCGGTGCCTTGTGCGACGGCCGGATCAGCAGCAACAGCGGGATGACCAGCAGCGTCGCCACGAACATCAGCTTGAAGTCGTTCAGATACGCGACCATCGCCGCCTGCTGCGTAATCGACGCGTTCAGCGCCGCGATGTCATAGTTCGAGCCGCTGTTGAGCATCGACTGGAGCGCTGGATTGAACGCGGTGACGTTCGCAGCGAGGTCCGCGTGCGAGATCTGCGTGTTGCGCGTCATCAGCGTCTGCACGATCGAAATGCCGATACTGCTGCCGATGTTGCGCATCAGGCTATAAGTCGCGGTGCCGTCCGCGCGCAGCTCCGGCGACAGCGTCGAGAACGTCAGCGTGGACAGCGGCACGAACACGAGGCCGAGTCCGAAGCCCTGGATCACGCCGGGCCACACGATGTCCGATGCCGATAGCACGATCGTGTACTGCATCATCTGCCACAGTGCGAACGCCGAAATCAGGAAGCCGCAGAGCAGCAGCAGCCGCGCGTCGACGCGCTTGAGCAGCCGGCCGGCGATCAGCATCGCGACCATCGTGCCGGCGCCGCTCGGTGCGGTGACGAGGCCCGTGGTCGCGACCGGATAGCCCATCAGGTTTTGCAGCATCGGCGGCAGCAGCGCACGCGTCGCGTACATCACCGCGCCGATCACGAAGATGAACAACGTACCGGTCGCGAAGTTCGGGTCCTTCAATAACTTGTACTTGAAAAACGAGCGCTCGCCGATCGTCGCCGTGTGCACGAGAAAGAACGCGAAGCTGATTGCCGCGACGAGCGCCTCGATCACGATCTCGGTCGACGAAAACCAGTCAAGCTGCTCGCCGCGATCGAGCATCGCCTGCAACGCGCCGATCGCGAGGCCGAGCGTGATGAAGCCGAACGCGTCGAACTTCACGTCGTGTTTCGGCTCGCGCGTCGGCAGGAAGCTCGCGACGCCGAACAGCGCGATCGCGCCGATCGGCACGTTGATGAAGAACACCCAGCGCCAGTTGTAGCTATCGGTGAGCCAGCCGCCGAGCGTCGGACCGAGGATCGGCCCGACCATCACGCCCATGCCCCACACGGCCATCGCCTGGCCCTGCTTTTCACGCGGGTTGATGTCGAGCAGGATCGACTGCGACAGCGGCACCAGCGACGCGCCGAAGATCCCTTGCAACAGACGCGACACGACGATCTGCGACAGCGTCTCGGAGAGTCCGCACAACGCGGAAGACACGGTGAAGCCGCCGATCGCGATCAGCAGCAGCCGCTTCACGCTGAGGCGATCCGCCAGCCAGCCGGTGAGCGGCGTGGCGATCGCGGCGGCGACGATATAGGAGGTCAGCACCCACGTGATCTCGTCCTGCGACGCGGACAGCGTGCCTTGCATATGCGGCAGCGCCACGTTGGCGATCGTGCTGTCGAGCGTCTGGATCAGCGTCGCGAGCATGATCGAGATCGTGATCATCGGCCGGTTGAGCAGCTCAGTGGCGCTCGCCGACGTGGAGGCGGAAGACATGAATGGTGGGGAGGGTCGATATAGTAAGCATGCTTAGTATATCGTCAATACGGGTTGGCGCTATCCGGAGTTGTGCTGAGGATAGAACGCATACGCAGTCGCGCTGTACGCCGAAGTGCTTCCGTATAATCGGCGCATGAAAACCCAATTCGAAGAACGCTTCGGCTTTCTGATCTACGACGTCGGCCGGCTGGCGGGCAAGCGGTTCGACGATCTCGCGAGGTCGTCGGTCGATCTGACGCGCGCGCAGTGTCGCGTGCTGGCCTATCTCGGCCACTACGGCGACATCAATCAGGCCCGGCTGGCGGATCTGCTCGAGGTCGCGCCGATCTCGGCGGGCCGGCTGCTCGACCGGATGGAGGAGGGCGGCTGGATCGAGCGGACCGCGAATCCGCAGGATCGCCGCGAGCGCCAGGTGCGCATGACGCCGAAGGCCGAGCGCACGCTCGGCAAGGCGCGCAAGGTCGGCGACGAGGTCGCGCTCGAAGCGCTCAATGGTTTCAGCGATGAAGAAGCGGCGCAGTTGATCGCGCTGCTGCAGCGGGTGCGCGGTAATCTGAGCCGGCTCGTGGATCGCTGAAGCGTCGCGGTGTTGGCGCGACGCCGAAGTCTTTCGCGCGAGCCGGGGTTACGTTGAGCTCGCGCATCAAATCACGTTATCTGGGTTCCGACGCCGGCGTGGCGCCGCTCGGCGGTACCAGCTCGTAACAGCCCGGCGCCACCGACGTTTTTGCTTTTGCATCCGGTTGCTGCGGATCGATGCATTTGAACGCGCTCTGATCGCGCTGCACGAAGATCGTGTCGGCGGGACCGTTGTTGACCACGGCGACGATCTTGTAGCCGTCCTGCAGCAGCGTCGCGAGCAGGGTGGAACTGGCGCGCCATTGACTGTCGGCGGTGCCCGGCGTTTGAGCTTGTGCGATGAGGGCGGCGGTCGTGCCGGCGAGCGTGAGCGCAGCGGTGGTTGCGGCGAGCGCGACGGTGCGGAGCGTCATTAAGGAACCTCTCGAAGTTGCGACGGAATTGCGGAAGGAAGCCGGAGGTGCCAACAAAACCCGCGGCGCTTCACTGCCCATACCCTGCGACGCCGCTGCTCATCGTTCGTTCCATCAGAAACTCGCGCAACGCTCGCTGGCAAGCCATGCTCGCCATCCGCCAAACTCCGAGATATCGGTTCCCGACTGCACGCCATACGGCTCGCAGAGGAAACCGGTAACCCACGAACCGTCGACGAGTTCGACCTTCCCCAGAACCAGCGGAGACGGAACGGTCGAAATAAACGAGCCGAACTCCGCGCTGGGCATTTCCCACACTTCGACAGCAATTTTTGCGCCGCCATCGGTGACGCGCCACAGGCCTGGACGCCTCGTGCCGTCCGCCGACGCAGGCAGCGCCGACAACCGGTATTGCGCGGCAGTCTGAGTGGCCTGCAAGAGCCGCGCGCGTCGGGCAAGCAGATCGCGGTTGAGGGGCAAACCTTGCATGTGTGCGCCGCAGACCGCGATCCGCAGGCGATCGTGGCTCGCCGCGCATCGTTCGCCGCGCGGCTCCGGCTCGACGGTTAGACCTCCGACGCAGTGCACGCCGCTCTTTCGTTGCAGCAGGTCGGCCACACCCAACAGATACTGGTCGGTGAACGCGCGGCCAAAGACGGTCACGCCCCAGGGCAGACCATTCTTCATGAAACCGGTCGGCGTAGCGACGGCGGCATAGTCCAGCAGATTCATGAAGTTCGTGTAATAGCCGAGCAGGGAGTTCGGACCAATGGGGTCGCGCTCCAACTCGTCGAGCGTCACGGCACGCGGATACGTCGGCGTCAGAACGAAATCGAGTGAATCGATCGACGCATCGCAGAGGGCCTTCAATTCCTGCAAGCGGTACTGCGCGCGAAACAGTTCGACCGCGCTCGCGCCGGGTGCCTTCGCCAACACATCGCGAATGACGGGCAAAACCGCAGCGGGTTTCTCCGTCATTAACTCGCCCGCCACGCTGTAACGCTCGGCCACCCACGGCCCCTGATAGAGCAGATTGGCGGTTTCGACAAACGGCGTGAAGTCGATTTCGACAGCTTCACCACCTGCTTCTTCGAGCAACGCGCGCACCTTCGCGAACAGCCCGGGGCTCTCGGAACAGCCGGCGAATTCCAGTTGCGCCGGCACGCCGAACTTGAACGCCGTGGGCTCGCCAAACGCGCGTGCCGTATTCCATTGCGGATTCGCGCGGCTGTATGCATCGCGAGGATCGGGGTGCGCGCTCAACGCAAGCAACTCGCTCGCTTCTTTCGCCGTCGCCGTGAAGAACGTGACGCAATCGAGCGTGCGGCACGCGGGCACCACACCCGCGGTGGACAGCAGGCCTTTAGTCGGCTTGAGACCGACGAGATTGTTCAGCGCGGCAGGCACGCGACCGGAACCGGCCGTGTCGGTTCCGAGCGCGAAACTGGCGACGCCGAGCGCGACCGCGAGTGACGACCCCGCGCTCGAGCCGCCCGACGGATAGTCGGGATGCACGCTATTGCGACACTTGCCATACGGCGACCGGGTGCCGTTCAGACCGGTCGCAAACTGGTCGAGATTGGCTTTGCCGAGCGGCACCGCGCCGAGCGCGATCAATTGCGCAACGACGCTCGCCGATCGCGACGGCGTGTACGCGTACGCGGGGCACGCGGCGGTTGTCTGAATGCCGGCGAGATCGATGTTGTCCTTGATCACGAACGGAACGCCATAGAGCGGCAGGCTTTCGACGTCCTGCGTGTCGAGCCAGTCGAGGTAGGGCGCGACTTCATCTTCGGTCAGAAGATGGATGAACAGATTGAACGATGGATTGAGCGCCGCAGCTTTTTCGAGCAGTTCAGCGACGAGCCTGCGCGGTGTGAGCGTTCCATCACGGTATGCGCAGCGAAGTGTCGGGAGGCGAAGATCGAATGACGAGAATGAAGACATGGTTTGCGTCCAGATAATTAGTGACGTTCGACGACGGCGACGCGTTGCCCCGCGCGCACGGGCGAACCCGGCGCCACGTAGATCTCGCCGACCGTTCCGGCGCACGGCGCACACACCGCGATTTCCATCTTCATCGACTCGATGATGAGCAGCACGTCGCCCGCGTCGACCGCGTCGCCGGTTTTCACCTTGACTTGCCAGAGGCTGCCGGCGATCTCGCTGTCCACGGCGACTTCGCCGTCGTGAAGCGGAGCTAACTGAGTGTCTTCGGTGACCGGCGTCTCGAACGTGACTTCCGAGGTACCCGCTTCACGCCACCGCTCGCGCTCGGCCTGGAAGGCCGCCTGCTGCCTTGAACGGAACTGCTCGATGCTGGCGGATTCGCTAGCGAGAAACGCCTGATAGTCCGGCAACGAAAGCTCGGACTCTTCAATCCGCAACGGAAAACGCCCAAGCGGAAAGTCCGCGCGGATGCGCAACAGTTCGTCGGCCGATACTTCGTAGAAACGAATCTGGTCGAAGAAGCGCAGCAAATAGTGCTGTCCGGCGAAATCCGCGACTTCGCGGTAGCGATTCCACATCTGCAACGTGCGGCCGACGAATTGATAGCCGCCCGGCCCTTCCATGCCATACACGCACAGATACGCGCCGCCGATGCCGACCGAGTTCTCCGCGGTCCACGTACGGGCCGGGTTGTATTTCGTCGTGACCAGCCGGTGACGAGGGTCGAGCGGTGTCGCGACGGGTGCGCCGAGGTACACGTCGCCGAGGCCCATCACCAGATAGCTCGCATCGAAGACGATTTGCCTGACCGCGTCGATGGAGTCGAGGTCGTTGATGCGGCGAATGAATTCGAGGTTGCTCGGGCACCACGGCGCGTTCTTGCGCACGGTGGTCATATATTTTTCGATCGCGAGCTGGCACGCGGGGTCGTCCCATGACAGCGGCAGATGAACGACCCGCGACGGCACGCGCAGATCCTTCTGCAACAAGACCTCGTCCCACGCCCGCGCGACGATGTCGAGCAACCTGGCGAGCGGCAGATCCTCGGGCCGGTAGTGGATCTGCAGCGAACGGATGCCCGGCGTGAGATCGATGACGCCAGTCAGATGCTGCGCTTCGAGGGACTGCATCAGCGCATGTCCGCGAAACCGTGCCACGAGGTCGAGTTCCGCTGGACCGATTTCGAGCAGCAGATGCGTGTCGCCGGATACACGCGCGACGAGTCTGTCGCGGTCCGCGCCGGTATCGAGCACGATCGGCGACGTCAGCGATGCTCTTCTTTCGCTCGGCGCACCCGGTGCAATCTCGAGGCTCTCCAGTTCCCGACGACGCTCACGCGCAGCCTCACGCGCTTCTTCGACTTCGACGGGCGCGAAGCGGATCCTGTCGCCTGCTTTCAACTGGCCGATCTGCCAGAGGTCCGCCTCGATGATCGTCACCGGACAGACGAAGCCGCCGAGACTCGGGCCGTCGGGTCCGAGAATTACGGGCATGTCGCCGGTGAAGTCGACGGCGCCGACCGCGTAGGGATTATCGTGAATGTTCGACGGATGCAGTCCAGCCTCGCCGCCGTCCTCGCGCGCCCACTCGGGTTTCGGTCCGATCAGGCGCACGCCGGTACGGCTGGAGTTGAAGTGAACCTCCCATTCGGTGTCGAGCAGCTGCGCGATATAGCGGGCGCTGAAGTATTCGGGTGCGCCGTGCGGGCCATAGATCACACGAACGGTGCGCACGCCGTCGAGCGTCGGCGCGTCGACGAGCGCCGCGCCGGCCTGCGCATCGCCGAGCGGATAAAGATGCAGCACGTCGCCCGCGCGGATCGCGCGGCCGCCATGTCCGCCGAACTGGCCGAGCGTAAAGGTGCTGCGGCTGCCGAGATACAGTGCGACGTCGAAGCCGCCGCGCACGCACAGATAAGCGCGCGCGCCCGCGCCGCGTATCGTGCCGAGCGCGAGCGTCGAACCCGCCGGCACATGGAGGCTCGTGTTCAGCGGCTGAGCGACATCGTCGAGCAGCACCGGAATCTGCGCGCCGGTGATGGCGACCACGGCATCCGTGTTGAAGCGCAGCGTCGGCCCGCTCATCGTGACTTCGAGAGCGGCGGCGTCGGCCGCATTGCCGAGCAGGCGATTGCCGAGCCGCATCGCCCGGTCATCCATCGGCCCCGACGGCGGGATGCCGACTGCCCAGTAGCCCAGGCGGCCGGGATAGTCCTGCACCGTCGTCTGCGTGCCGCCGCTGACGACTTCGACCGTGCTGGCCCGATACCTGAGCCCTTCGAGACATCGAGTCCACGGTTCGCCCGACGCAAACGGCCGGTCGCGCAGAATCTGGCGCAGATAGTCGCGATTGGTCTCGACGCCGTAGAGTCGGGTGTTGCACAGCGCATCGTCGAGCGCATCGCGCGCTTCATCGCGAGTCGGCGACCACGCGATCACTTTCGCGAGCATCGGGTCGAAGTAAGGCGGCACTTCGCAACCGGCCTCGATCCATGTATCGATGCGCAATGCGCGCGCGTCGGCATTCGGGAACGCGACCTCGGTCAAGAGGCCCGGACTCGGTTTGAAATCACGCCCCGGATCTTCCGCGTAGAGTCGCGCCTGGATCGCGTGCCCTCGCGGCGTCAGACTCGCCGCCAGCTCCTTCAGCGGCGCGAGCGTGCCGGCCGCCAGTTCGATCATCCAACGCACGAGGTCGACGCCCCACACCTGTTCGGTGACGCCGTGCTCGACCTGCAGACGCGTATTGACTTCGAGAAAGTAGAACCGTTCGGCGGCGCTGTCGTACACGAATTCGACGGTGCCGGCGGAGCGATAGTCGACGGCTTTCGCGAGCTTGACCGCTGCCTCGCAGAGCGCGGCCTGAATGCCGTCCGGCAGGCAGGGGGCGGGCGTTTCCTCGAGCACCTTCTGATTGCGCCGCTGCACCGAGCAGTCACGCACGCCAAGCGCGAGCGCGTCGCCTTTGCCATCGCCGAACACCTGCACTTCCAGATGCCGGGCCCGTTCGATGTACTTCTCCAGAAACACGCCGGCATCGCTGAAATTGTTTTCGCCGAGGCGCTTCACGGCATCGAAATGGGCGCCGAGTTCGTCGGCGTTCCAGCACACCCGCATGCCGATGCCGCCGCCGCCCGCGGTGCTCTTCAGCATCACCGGATAGCCGATGGCCTGTGCCGCCGCGAGCGCCGCCGGCAAGTCCGCGAGCAGCCCGGTGCCTTCGAGCATCGGCACCCCCTCGTAGGCCGCGATTTCGCGGGCCGTGTGCTTGAGGCCGAACGCGCGAAGCTGCGCGGGGGTCGGTCCGATGAACGCGATGCCGGCCGCTTCGCAGGCTTCGCCGAACGCCGCGTTCTCCGATAAGAAGCCGTAGCCGGGATGGATCGCCTGCACGCCTTCGCGACGCGCAATCGCGAGGATCTTGGCCACGTCGAGATAAGTCAGCGCGGCCGGACCCTCGCCGAGCGCATGCGCGACAGGCGCCTCGCTGACGTGGCGGCTCGCTCGGTCGGCTTCCGCATAGATGGCGACGCCGGTGACGTCGAGTTCGCGCAACGTCCTGAGAATGCGGCACGCGATAGCGCCGCGATTGGCGATCAGAATCTTCTCGAACATGGAAGGTGTGTTGATTCGAAGGCGGGCCGTCCCGCCGTGGGAATGGCCGGCCGTGGTCGTCCACGGCCGAAGTCGCGTCAGCGATGCGTCTGGGTCAGTTCTTCGCGCGTACGGCTGAAGTACCGGCCCGAGCGAACCAGCATGAGGAGAAAAAGCCAGTGGCGGATGCGCTTCAATTCCATATCAGCAGCTCCGCGGGCGTCGGGTTATAGGCGTTGCATGGATTGTTCAGCTGCGGGCAGTTGGAGATCAGTACGATCACGTCCATTTCCGCGCGCAATTCGACGTATTTGCCCGGCGCGGAAATGCCGTCTTCGAAGCTGAGCCCGCCCGTGGTCGTGACCGGCACGTTCATGAAGAAGTTGACGTTCGCGCCGATGTCCTGCTTCGACAGGCGGCCGTCATGTGCGCAGGCACGCAGGAAGTTGTCGCGGCAGCTGTGCATGTAGCGCTTCTCCAGTGCGTAGCGCACCGTGTTGCTTTCCTGCGCGCAGGCGCCGCCGAGCGTATCGTGGCGGCCGCACGTGTCGGCGACGATCGTCAGCATCGGCTTGCCGAGGTTCGAGTACAGCACTGAGCCCGTCGTCAGGTAGAGGCTTTTTTGCCGGCGCAACGTGCGTTGCGGGTCGAAGCGCTCGCGCGGATCGGCGAGGCTGTAGAACAGCGTGTCGACCGCCTGGTTGCCTTCGAGATCGACGATGCGCAGCGTTTGCCCGGCCTTCACCTCGTGAAGCCACGGCTCGCCGGCGGCGAGTGTCTCGCGATAGACCGCGGTTTCCGGACGTTTGTCGCTGACGATAAGCGTGCTGGTCATAAGCGTGGCCTTCGCTCAAAGAAAGAAGCGTTCTGTGTTGATGAAACCGCGTGCGTTCTCTTCGCATGCGGTGCGGCAAACTTCGGCGACCTCGGGCCGCGCGTCGCTCAACTCGAGCTTGACGGGCCTCGGCGCGTACTCGGGGTTCGGGTCGAGCGGGTGCTGGATCGCGGTGAGCACGACGAGCGTGTTCATCGGTGCGTAGAGCTCGACGTAGTTGCCGGCTTTTGAGTTTCCTGGCACGAAACTGAGAACGCCGTCGTCGCTGACATCGACACGGCTGAACAGATTGAGCGTCATCAGCAGGTCAGTGATGCCGAGCCCCCACTTGCCCATTTCGACGAGCAGGTTGTCCGTGCCGTTGCGATAGAACGCGTTGCGCAGCTCCTGGTAGCGGCCTGCGCCGTATCGTTCGCGAACCTCGCCGGCATTCGACACACCGCCGATGCTGTCGTGCCAGCCACAGGTATCCGCGACGATCGCGGCAAGCACGCGGCCCATGTCGGAGTACAGGCAGTGCCCGACCGTGAGCCTGGCCGTGTGCTGGCACTTCAACGAATCCGGCAGATTGAGCCGTTCGCTCTTTTCCGTCGCGTTGACCATCATCACGCTGACGTTCGCGCCGCCGCGCAGGTCGGTAATGCGCAGTGATCGACCACGCTTGACGATCAGCGACGTATGGCCGCCGCCTGGGACGGTTTCTTCAAGCAGTAAGGTCGTATCTGAGTTCATACCTGAGTTCCCTTCAGTCGGAGACCAGTTCGATATGCGATGCGCCTCGCACGGCAGCCTCGGCGATATGCACGGCGGACATGGAATCGCGGCTACGGTCGAGCGCAATGTTGTAGGTGATGCGCGCGCCATAGGCGCCCGGCGCCTGCGGATCGACGCGCACCTTGTCGAAAACCAGCACGCGGCTTCCCAACGTGAAGCCTTCTTTCAGGTCATGCGTGACCATGAAGATCGTGAGCTTCGCTTCGCGCCACAGGTCGGAGAGCAGCTCATGCATGTCCTTGCGGATGCCGGGGTCGAGCGCGCCGAACGGTTCGTCGAGCAGCAGCACGCGAGGCTTCATCATCAGCGCTTGCGCGATCGCGAGGCGTTGCTGCATGCCGCCCGACAGCTGCTGCGGAAACTTGTTCAACGCAGCGCCCAGCCCGACGCGCTCGAGCATGGCCGCTGCCTCGTCTCGCGCCACGCGCCGACGGGCACCGAATAGCCGGCCGGTGAACTTCGCCTGTGGAAGCTCCAGCCCCAGCATCACGTTGCGCAACACGCTCAGATGGTCGAACACCGAGTAGCGTTGAAACACGACGCCGCGATGCCGGTCCGGTTCGCCGGGCAGCGGCTTGCCGTCCAGCAGGATCTCGCCGCGCGTCGCGCGCTCCTGACCCAGCAGCAGGCGCAGAAACGTCGACTTGCCGCAGCCGGAGGCGCCGACCATCGAACAGAACTCGCCTTCCTTGACGGTCAGATTCAAACGCTCGAGCACGACCTGGTCGCCGTACTCTTTCCAGACGTTGCGGACTTCGATCATCGCGCGCCTCCGTACCACGGGAAGCACCATTGCGTGATCCGGCGCAGCAGCTCGTCGGTGAGCCATGCGAGCAGCGTGATCCACGCGACGTACGGCAGGATCAGATCCATCGACAGATAGCGGCGCACGAGAAAGATGCGGTAGCCGAGGCCATCGGTCGATGCGATCGCTTCGGCGGCGATCAGAAAGAGCCACGCCGCGCCGAGAGAAAGACGCGTCGCCGCCAGCAGACGCGGCAGCAGTTGCGGCAGCACCAGACGCAGAATCAGCGTCCAGCTGGTGGCGCCGAGCGTCTGCGCCTTGACCCACAGCTCGACCGGAATCTCGCGGGCGCGAGCATGCAGATCGCGAATGATCACCGGCGTGATGCCGACGACGATCAGCACGACCTTCGACAACTCGTCGAGCCCGAACACGATGAACAGGACCGGCAGCACCGCCAGCGGCGGCACCATTGAGATCACGGTGATGAACGGCGACAGCGTCGCGCTGACGAGCGGCAACGAACCGGTCGCGATCGCGGCCACCAGTGCGATCACGGCACTGACGACAAGGCCGATGCCGAGCCGCCGCAAGCTCGACAGCGTGTCGGTCCACAACAGATACTCGCCGGTGCGCTTGTCCTCGGTGAAGGCGGCCGACTTCACCGCGTCGCTCATTTGCGCCGCGCTCGGCAGCAGCTTGTCATCGGGATTGAGCGAGAGTCGCATCGAGGACCCGGTGAAGTAGACCGCGAACAGCACGACGAACGGCAGCAGGAGCAGCATCAAGCCGCCGATCCGGCTCGGATGTCGATTGATGAGTCGCATGGTGAGCGCCTGGTTGGAAAGCTGGGATGCGAGCCCGCGATAGCGAGCCCCCGGCGAGTGCCTGGACGGTCCGTGTCAGAGCTTGCCCGCGGCCGCCATCGCGACGTAGGTCGGATCGAAACGCAGCTTGACGTTGTTCTTGTTGCCGACGACGACGCCCTTGTCGAACGCCATGCCGACCGCGTCCGCGCTCTTCGCGTCCTGTCCGAGCAGGCCGTGATCGAAAGAGAACTTCGCGACGCGCGTCATGATCTTCGGCATGTCGGCGCTGGTGACGAAGTCGAGCGCGGCTTGCGGCGAATAGAAGAGGGCGGTCGTCGCCAGTTGGCCCTTGAAGTTGGCGAGATCGGTGCCCGAGGCCTTCGCCATCGCGGTCAGCGCGGACGTGCTGGCCGCGGAGTCGGTGTGCATCAGCGCGACCATTTCGAACCATGCACCGGTCAGCGCTTTGCCGAGGGCGGGGTTCTGCTGCAACGTCTTCGTGTTGACGACCATCATGTCCATGATTTCGCCGGGGATCTTGCTGGAGTCGAAGACTTCGCTGACGTTCGGCTGCGACTTCAGATCGGCGAGCATCGGATTCCAGGTGACCGCGTTGTGAACCGTGGGGGTCGCGAATGCGCCCGAGATGTCGGCATCCGAGGTGTTCACGACCTTGAGGTCGCGCTCGCTCATGTGAGCGCTTTCGAGCGCGCGTGCGAGCAGGTAGTGGGAGACGGAAAACTGCACGAGGTTGACCTGTTGGCCCTTCAGGTCGGCGATCTGCTTGCCTTTGCCCTTCATCAGCACGCCGTCGTTGCCGTTCGAGTAGTCGCTGACGATCAGGGCCGTCGAATCCACGCCGCCGGAGGCGGGAATCGTGAGCGCGTCCATGTTGGTCATCGCGCAGCCGTCGAACTTGCCGGCCGTGTACTGATTGATGGACTCGACGTAGTCGTTCAGCTGCACGACGTCGACATTGATGCCGTATTTCCTGGCCCATTTGGACACGATGCCCTGGGTTTTCGCCTCACCCCACGGCATCCAGCCGGCGTAGATGGTCCAGCAGACCTTGAAGTCGTTGCGGCCCGCGGCGAACGTGGGGCTCGAGGCGAAGGTGGCGAGGGAGACGGCGGCAATGCCAAGACAGCGAACGAGCTTGAACATGGGTTGACCTCGGAGGGGACGGTTAGCGACGGCAGGGAGCAGCGCAAACATCGCGTTCTCTCCCGGGCTTTTGTCCCGCCGTGTAACCTCGCCTGAGGTCGACAGCTCTCGGACCAGCACCTGCGTGAAGCAGGCCGGAACCCTAGCCGTCCATTTCCAGATTGTTTGTCGAACCGGAGGTTGCGCCGGCTCCTTGCGCGCTCTTTAAAGCGGGAAGTGTGCCAGGGGCCATACCGCGGGTTGGTCGCTAGCTTTGTGCGGCGAAGGGCAAGTTTTTGCCCTGGGGCGGGGAAGGTGTGCACTGATGTGTGTCAGGGAGCGCACTCGTTTCGGGCGTGAGAGGACGGGTATCCGACTCAGCGATGCCAGATAAGATGCAACGGTCGTAGCGGGCTGCCTTGCTGCTCGCATGCGTCTGCGCCGTTCGAACCTGTTATTTGATGCCATCCCTATCGAATGCGAAACGAACCGCAAGTCAATGTCGTCCGGCAGATTCCGCGCAGCGTGTGGGTTCTAGGATGTGTGAGTCTTTTCATGGACATCTCATCCGAAATCATCCACAGCCTGCTGCCGATGTTTCTGCTGGCAAGCCTTGGCGCCGGCGCCGGCACGATTGGGCTCATCGAGGGCATCGCGGAGGCCACGGCCCAGATGGTCAAGGTGTTTTCGGGAACGCTGAGTGACTACCTCGGCAACCGAAAGTGGCTCGCCGTAGCAGGGTATTCGCTCGGCGCAATGAGCAAGCCGCTTTTTGCCATTGCGTCGTCGGTTGGAGTCGTGGTGACGGCGCGCGTCATTGACCGTGTCGGCAAGGGCATTCGCGGTGCGCCTCGCGATGCACTCATCGCGGATGTCACGCCGCAGCACCTGCGAGGCGCGGCCTTCGGCCTGCGCCAGTCGCTCGATACGGTCGGTGCGTTCCTCGGACCGCTGCTGGCCGTTCTCATCATGCTGATATGGGCAGATAATTTTCGGCTTGCCTTCTGGCTTGCCGTCATTCCCGGCGTGCTCGCGGTCGCGCTGTTGACGTTTGGTATCACGGAGCCTGAGCACGAGCCTCGCGCCAAAAGAAGCAATCCGGTGCGGTGGCAGAGTCTCAGGGAGCTTGGTTTGGACTACTGGTGGGTCGTAGGGATAGGCGCCGTTTTTGCGTTGGCGCGATTCAGCGAGGCTTTTCTGGTGCTTCGTGCGATGGGCAGCGGCGTACCGATTGCGCTCGTTCCGCTCGTCATGGTGGCAATGAATATCGTCTACGCGCTGTCCGCTTATCCGTTCGGGAAGCTCGCGGACACGATGCGCCATACACGGCTGCTGATAGGTGGTCTGATCGTGTTGATTGGCGCCGACCTCGTGCTTGCACACGGCACCCACTGGAGCATAGTCGTCGTAGGCGTAGCGCTGTGGGGGCTGCACATGGGGATGACGCAAGGCCTGCTCGCTACGATGGTCGCGCACACGGCACCTGCGCATCTGCGCGGGACCGCGTTCGGTTTCTTCAATCTGCTGAGCGGCATCGTGATGCTGGTTTCGAGCGTTATCGCAGGCCAGTTGTGGGAACGTCTGGGCGCAGCCACGACCTTTTATGCGGGCGCAGCCTTCGGTCTGATGACCGTGGTGCTGCTGCTCTTTCACCCGACACCGGCTCAATCTCTTCACGACCTGAGCTAACGTGGCATTGCCGGGGTATCCGTCTGGAAAATGCGCGCATTGTTGCCGCTATTTCCCCAACGTCGAGTGGTGTGTCGCTGCGTCTGCCTGAACTCGGATGCCCATCGGTCGTCAGGCTTCGTGGCAGCGTTTCAAAACAAAAAAGCCGCTGTCCTTGTGGGACAGCGGCTTTTTCTTGAAGCTGGTGGCGAATCAGGGACTCGAACCCCGGACCTGCGGATTATGATTCCGTCGCTCTAACCGACTGAGCTAATTCGCCGAAAGAAGCGAGATTATGCTGGGGCCACCGGGGGCTGTCAACCCCCGGCTCACAACTTTTTCAGATAGCTCCGGCTGTCGGTCCACTCAATCCTTCGCGTAGATATCCGAGTCCTTGGTTTCGCGCACGAACAGCATGCCGATCACGAAGGTGGCCACCGCGATGATGATCGGATACCAGAGCCCCGAGTAGATGTTGCCCTTCGCCGCGACGATCGCGAACGCGGTGGCCGGCAGGAAGCCGCCGAACCAGCCATTGCCGACGTGATACGGCAGCGACATCGACGTATAACGGATGCGCGTCGGGAACATCTCGACCAGCATCGCCGCGATCGGCCCGTAGACCATCGTCACGTAGATCACGAGGATCGTCAGGATCACGATGCTCATCGGCCAGTTGATCTGAGCCGGATCAGCCTTCGGCGGATAGCCGGCGGCCTTCAGCGTCGCGGCGAGCGTCTTCTCGAACGTCTTGGCTTGCTCCTTCGCGTCGGCGGCGCGGCCGTCGAACGTGTTGACGACCGTATCGCCCACGCGGATCTGCGCGATCGTGCCGGCAGGCGCCGCGACGTTGTCGTAGTTCAGGCCGGCTCGCGACAGCGCGCCCTTCGCGATGTCGCATGAGCTCGTGAACTTCGCCGTGCCCACCGGGTTGAACTGGAACGAGCACTCGGCCGGATCGGCGATCACGACGATCGGCGACTTCGCGGTTGCCGCTTCGAGCGCCGGGTTCGTGTAGTGCGTGAGCGCCTTGAACAGCGGGAAGTAGGTGAGTGCGGCGATCAGCAGGCCGGCCATGATGATCGGCTTGCGGCCGATGCGATCCGACAGCGAGCCGAAGAACAGGAAGAACGGCGTGCCGATCAGCAGCGCGAGCGCGATCATGATGTTGGCGCTCGAACCGTCGACCCTCAGCGTCTGCGTGAGGAAGAACAGCGTGTAGAACTGGCCCGTGTACCAGACGACAGCCTGGCCGGCCGTCAGGCCGAGCAGCGCGATAATCACGACCTTCAGGTTCTTCCATTGGCCGAACGCTTCGGAAAGCGGCGCCTTCGAGGTCTTGCCCTCGGCCTTGATGCGTGCGAACACCGGCGACTCATGCAGTTGCAGGCGAATCCACACCGACACCGCGAGCAGCAGGATCGACACGAGGAACGGAATCCGCCAGCCCCAGGCGCCGAAGGCGTCTTCGCCCATGAACGTGCGAATGCCGAGAATCACGAGCAGCGACAGGAACAGACCGAGCGTGGCGGTGGTCTGGATCCATGCGGTGTAGAAGCCGCGGCGGTTCGCCGGCGCGTGTTCGGCCACGTAGGTCGCGGCGCCGCCATACTCGCCGCCGAGCGCGAGACCCTGCAGCAGGCGCATCGCGATGAAGAGCACCGGCGAAGCGATGCCGATCGCCGCGTAGCCCGGCAGGAAGCCGATGAGGAACGTCGACAGGCCCATGATGACGATCGTGATCAGGAACGTGTACTTGCGCCCGACCATGTCGCCGAGCCGCCCGAATACGATCGCGCCGAACGGCCGCACCGCGAAGCCCGCCGCGAAGCTGAGCAGCGTGAAGATGAACGCCGCGGTCGGATTGACGCCGGAGAAGAAGCTCTTGCTGATGAAGGCCGCAAGCGAGCCGGCCAGATAGAAGTCGTACCACTCGAAAACCGTACCCAGCGACGATGCGAAGATCACCCGCTTCTCATCGCGCGTCATCGGCACGTGCGAGATTTTCCCGCCAACGGTAGCCATATTGTCGTCTCCAATATTGATATATCCACGGATCGCCGGCACAGCCGTTCCCGTGCAACCGATTATTGGAGTGGAAACTTACGGCGTTCTGACTCGGCGCCTGAACCTGGGGTAGTCCGGTAAGCCGACGAATAGGCGTTCAATTTCCGTTAACGTGCTTGTATGTCCGCGCAACCCGCGCTGAAATATCTCAAAAAACGCTGACCGTCAAGCTGACGATAGAGGCGCGTTAGGGTAAGTCCCGCCCCGTTCGAGCACGTGCAAGCTGACGCGCACCAGTGTGCCGGCGAGCCGCGGTGACTCCTGGTAGACGTTGTCGTCGACGGTGAGCTCGCCGCCGTGCATTGCCGCAATCTCGCGCACGATCGCGAGGCCGAGGCCGCTGCCGTCGCCCTCGCGGCCCAGAATCCGGTAAAAGCGCTCGACCACACGCGAGCGCTCGCTGGCCGGAATGCCGAGCCCGGTGTCCTCGACTTCCAGTTGCACGAGCCGCGCGGGGGCGTCGTGCCGCACGCGCACGGTGATGCGGCCGCCCGCCGGCGTATAGCGGATCGCGTTGTCGATCAGGTTCGACAGCATTTCACGCAGCATCACCGGATTGCCGGCGACTTCGACCGGCGCGCCGGGCGCTTCGTAGCCGATGTCCATCTGCTTCGCGAGCGCGGCCTGCACCCATTCGCGCACCGCGCTGCGCGCGAGTTCGCCGAGTTCGACCGGCGTGAAGATCTGTCCCGACCGACGGTTTTCCGCGCGCGCCAGCGCGAGCAATTGCGTGACGAGCCGCGCGGCCTGCTCGGAGCTCGTTGCGATCTGTTCGAGCGAGCGACGAACCTCGGCCGACGCGTTCTGGCGCAGCGCGAGCTCGGCCTGGGTGCGCAGGCCGGCCAGCGGCGTTTTCATCTGATGCGCGGCGTCGGCGATGAAGCGCTTCTGCAGCTCCATGTTCTGTTCGAGGCGCGTGAGCAGATCGTTGAACGACGTGACGAGCGGCTCGATTTCCGGCGGCGCGCGGCGCGCTTCGAGCGGCGACAGATCGTCCGGCCGGCGCGCGCGGATATGCGCCTGCAGCGCATGCAGCGGCTCGAGCCCGCGCGACAGTCCGAACCACACGAGCAGGATCGCGAGCGGCAGGATCACGAACTGCGGCAGGATCACGCCCTTGATGATGTCGTTGGCGAGCTGGCTGCGCTTGTCGAGCGTTTCGGCGACCTGTACGAGCACGGCCTGCGCGCCCGGCGTCTGCGGAAACTCGACGGTCGTGTAGGCGACGCGGATGTCGTTGCCGCGCAGCACGTCGTCGCGGAATTCGACGAGGCCCGGTGGCGGGCGGTCCTCCTCGCGCGGCAGCGGCATGTCACGCTCGCCGGCCACGAGCTCGCCGCGCGTGCCGAGCACCTGAAAGAACACGCTGTCGACGTTGTCGGCGCGCAGGAAATCGCGCGTCGACTCGGGCAGCGACAGCTCCGCGACGCCGTTGACCGGATGGATCTGGCGCGCGAGCACGTAGGCGTCGGTTTCGAGCGCGCGGTCGAACGGCCCGTTCGCGATCGACTTCGCGACCAGGTAGGTGACCGCGAGGCTCATCGGCCACAGCAGCAGCAGCGGCGCGAGCATCCAGTCGAGAATTTCGCCGAACAGCGAGCGCGGACGCGCTTCGGCGGCGGCTTCGGTTTCGTCGGGCGCGGCGAACGGATTGGCGTAGCGCGCGTCGCGCGCCTCGTCGAGGTCCGCCGCGTGCGCCGTGGCGCGATCAGCGCGTGCGGACATCGCTGGCCTCTATTTGTAGTGGTGGCTCGCCGGCATCGCGGTGGACGACGGCGCGGTGGACGATTGTGCCGCTTGTGCCGTCTGCGGCTCGGAGCCGGCCGGGGTGGCGGGCGCGCTCGCATTTGCCGGCGGCGCCGCTTTTTCGAGACAGTAGCCGAGCCCGCGCACGGTGATGATGCGCACGCCGCTCGGTTCGATCTTCTTGCGCAGCCGGTGCACGTAGACTTCGATCGCGTTGTTGCTGACTTCCTCGCCCCATTCGCATAGATGGTCGACGAGCTGCTCTTTCGAGACCAGCCGGCCGATCCGTTGCAGCAGCACTTCGAGCAGCCCGAGTTCGCGCGCGGACAGATCGATCGCCTGGTCGTTGACGTAGGCGATGCGGCCCACCTGATCGAACGACAGCGAGCCATGCCGCACGACGGTCGGGCCGCCGCCCGCGCCGCGCCGTGTCAGCGCGCGCACGCGCGCTTCGAGTTCGTTCAGCGCGAAGGGCTTGGCCATGTAATCGTCGGCGCCGAGGTCGAGGCCTTTGACGCGTTCGTCGACGCTATCGGCGGCGGTCAGGATCAGCACGGGCAGGTTCGAATTGCGCGCGCGCAGGCGGCGCAGCACCTCGAGCCCGGACATGCGCGGCAGGCCCAGATCGAGGATCAATAGGTCGAACGTCTGCATTGACAACGCGGTATCGGCTTCTACGCCGCTTTTCACGTGATCGACCGCATAGGCCGATTGGCGGAGTGATCGAACCAGACCATCCGCGAGTATGCTGTCGTCTTCGGCAATCAGAATTCGCATGATGCGCCAGCCTGGCTTTGCCGGCACCGTGGGGTTGCCCCGGCGCGCAGCGGTCTCCGAACATTATTGTGGGTAGTTGGGGCGATGCGACAGTAAAAGATGCGCGTTCGCATCACAATCGCGCTTGCCAAAACTACTGTTTTTTTATACAGTGTCTGCGTTTCGTGTGATGTCCTGGAGACTCCGCTCGATTCGAGTGGAACCACGGGTGCACATCTGTCTCAGACGCCGTTCATCATAGCAAAGGACGATTCATGGAAGAAAGCAAGAAAGGCTCGGCTGGACTGACTGCTGAAAAGAGCAAGGCTCTCGCCGCCGCGCTCGCGCAGATCGAAAAGCAGTTCGGCAAAGGGTCGGTCATGCGGCTCGGCGCAGGTGAGGCAGTCGAAGACATCCAGGTGGTCTCCACCGGATCGCTCGGCCTCGACATCGCACTGGGCGTCGGCGGTTTGCCGCGCGGCCGCGTGGTCGAAATCTACGGTCCGGAATCGTCCGGTAAAACCACGCTGACGCTGCAGGTCGTCGCCGAAATGCAGAAGCTCGGCGGCACCGCGGCGTTCATCGACGCGGAACACGCGCTGGACATTCAATACGCGGGCAAGCTCGGCGTGAACGTCGCCGACCTGCTGGTCTCGCAGCCGGACACCGGCGAACAGGCGCTCGAAATCGCCGACGCGCTGGTGCGCTCGGGCTCGATCGACATGATCGTGATCGACTCGGTCGCGGCGCTGGTGCCGAAGGCGGAAATCGAAGGCGAAATGGGCGACTCGCTGCCGGGTCTGCAGGCGCGTCTGATGTCGCAGGCGCTGCGCAAGCTGACCGGCACGATCAAGCGCACGAACTGCCTCGTGATCTTCATCAATCAGATCCGCATGAAGATCGGCGTGATGTTCGGCAACCCGGAAACCACCACGGGCGGTAATGCGCTGAAGTTCTACGCGTCGGTGCGTCTCGACATTCGCCGCATCGGCTCGATCAAGAAGAACGACGAAGTGATCGGCAACGAAACGCGCGTGAAGGTCGTCAAGAACAAGGTGGCGCCGCCGTTCCGTGAAGCGATTTTCGACATCCTGTACGGCGAGGGCATCTCGCGTCAGGGCGAAATCATCGACCTCGGCGTGCAGGCGAAGATCGTCGACAAGGCCGGCGCATGGTACAGCTACAGCGGCGAGCGGATTGGTCAGGGCAAGGACAACGCGCGTGAATTCCTGCGCGAAAATCCGGATATCGCTCGCGAAATCGAGAACCGTATCCGCGAATCGCTGGGCGTTACCGCGATGGCGAACGCCGTGACCGGCGCGGACGCTGAAGTCGCGGGCGAAGAAGAGTAAGCATCAAGTGATACGCAAAGGCCGGCCGCTGTCCGGTTTCGACTCCGGACGCTATCCGGACGGCCCGCGCGACGCGGCGGACGGATCGCCTGAGTCCGGCGAACCGTTCGACGCACATGACCGCGCCGCGGGCCGCGGCCCGCAGCGTACGCGGTCTGCGCCCGCTGCAGCGTCGTCCAGCCGGGATTCCTCCGGACTCGGTTCCCCAATCCCCTCCGAGGTCACCTACACCCGCTCGCGTCGCCAACCCGGCGAAGAGAAGCCGGGCCAGTCCGACAAAGACGACAGCAGAAAATCCCAACGCCCCGCCCGTTCGCTGAAAGCGCGCGCGCTCGGCTATCTGTCGCGCCGCGAATATAGCCGCGCCGATCTCGCCCGCAAGCTGAAGCCTTACGTCGAGGAAACCGATTCGCTCGACACGGTGCTCGACGCGCTGCAGGCCGAAAACTGGCTATCCGACTCGCGCTTCGCGGAAAGCCTGATCCATCGGCGCGCATCGCGGCTCGGCGCGAACCGCATTCTCGGCGAACTGAAGCAACACGCGCTCAACCCGGCGCTCGTCGAAGAGGCGAGCGCGCAATTGCGCGAAACCGAACTCGCGCGTGCCCAGGCGGTCTGGCGCAAGAAGTTCGGCCAGTTGCCGCAAACGCCGGCCGAGCGCGCGAAGCAGGCACGCTTTCTCGCGTCGCGCGGCTTCTCCGGCGCGACGATCGGCAAGATCCTGAAGGGTATCGACGACATCGGGGACGGCGACTAACACGCCAGTCTCGACGGGTAGGGCAATTACCGCGCCGTAACCTGGCGCCAGGCCGTGCGCAATCGGGGCTGTCCCAAATACCCGTTATGCTAAACTCCAGAAGTTTTCCAATCCGGCCTTTCCTTCCCGCATGTCGCTCTCCCCGCCAGTGTCCCGTCAGTTGCGCCATCGTCGCGCAATCAGAGCGGAAGCTTACGAGCGAGCCGATGGCCTGTGGGATGTGGAAGCGTGCCTGACCGACGAAAAGCCACGCGATGTCGCGCTTGCGTCGGGTGTCCGGCCCAATGGTCAGCCGATCCATGAACTCTGGCTTCGCATCACCATCGATCGCAAGCTCAATGTCGTCAACGCCGAGGCGTCGTCCGACTGGGTGCCCTATCCAGGGTTGTGCCAGGCCAGCAATCCCGCCTATCGTGCCCTCATCGGGCTCAATCTGTTCCACAACTTCCGTCGCGATGCTGCCCGTTTGCTGGCCGGCACGGCCGGTTGCACGCATCTCACCGAGCTGTGCGCGATCCTGCCGACCGCCGCGATCCAGGCGTTCGCCGGCGACGTATGGAACACCGATGACGGCACGCCGGGTGCGGACGCGGGTTCGGGAGACGAATCGTCTGACGGCACAGGCGAGTATTCCAACGACAAACCGCCATTCCAGCTGGGACGCTGCCACGCGCTGCGTTTCGACGGCGAGGCGGTGAAACAGTTTTATCCGCGCTGGTATGGTCATGCACCGCGTCCGGCGGAACGCGCGGCCTCGTCGGACGGCGCGGCGGCTCGCGAACGAAGCGGCGACGCGTCGGCCTGAACGGCGGCAACGGAATCGAAGTTCTATCCAACTCTCAGACTGAAGGGAATCACGCATGAAGATTCACGAGTACCAGGGTAAGGAAATCCTGCGGAAATTCGGCGTCGCGGTACCGCGCGGCAAGCCGGTCTTCTCGGTGGATGATGCGGTCAAGGCCGCGGAAGAGCTGGGCGGCCCGGTGTGGGTCGTGAAGGCTCAGATCCACGCGGGTGGCCGTGGCAAGGGCGGCGGCGTCAAGGTCGCCAAGTCGCTGGAACAGGTTCGCGAGTACTCGAACCAGATCCTCGGCATGCAGCTCGTCACGCACCAGACCGGTCCGGAAGGCCAGAAGGTGAACCGTCTGCTGATCGAAGAAGGCGCCGACATCAAGAAGGAACTGTATGTCGGTCTCGTGATCGATCGCGTTTCGCAGAAGATCGTCGTGATGGCGTCGAGCGAAGGCGGCATGGACGTCGAAGAAGTCGCGGAAAAGACGCCTGAGCTGATCCACAAGGTTGCCGTCGATCCGTCGACTGGCCTGAAGGACTCGGAAGCAGACGACCTCGCGAAGAAGATCGGCGTGCCCGACGCTTCGATCCCGCAAGCTCGCGCGATCCTGCAAGGCCTGTACAAGGCATTCTGGGAAACCGACGCATCGCTCGCCGAAATCAACCCGCTGATCCTGACCGGCGACGGCAAGGTCATCGCACTCGACGCGAAGTTCAACTTCGACTCGAACGCGCTGTTCCGTCACCCGGAAATCGTCGCGTACCGCGATCTGGACGAAGAAGATCCGGCTGAAATCGAAGCGTCGAAGTTCGACCTCGCGTACATCTCGCTCGACGGCAACATCGGCTGTCTGGTGAACGGCGCCGGCCTCGCAATGGCAACGATGGACACCATCAAGCTGTTCGGCGGCGAACCGGCGAACTTCCTCGACGTCGGCGGAGGAGCTACGACCGAGAAGGTCACCGAAGCGTTCAAGATCATGCTGAAGAACCCGAACCTGACCGCGATTCTGGTCAACATCTTCGGTGGCATCATGCGCTGCGACGTGATCGCGGAAGGCGTGATCGCGGCCTCGAAGGCCGTGTCGCTGAAGGTGCCGCTCGTGGTCCGCATGAAGGGCACGAACGAAGACCTGGGCAAGAAGATGCTCGCCGAATCCGGCCTGCCGATCATCTCGGCGGACAGCATGGAAGAGGCGGCTCAGAAGGTCGTCGCGGCTGCTTCGGGCAAGGCGTAAGCCAGCTGTCCACGGCGCATTTACCAGCTCATTTGCCAGGTTTACGAGTGGCGGCGCGCAAGCGACACAGGCGTGAAGCATCGCGCCGAGTGGCGCTACCGCGCGACGCCAAACGAACAGAGGTCAATACATGTCGATTCTGATCAACAAAGACACCAAGGTCATCACGCAGGGCATCACCGGCAAGACCGGTCAGTTCCACACGCGTGCTTGCCGTGAATACGCAAACGGCCGCGAAGCGTACGTCGCGGGCGTGAACCCGAAACGCGCCGGCGAAGATTTCGAAGGCATCCCCATCTACGCGAGCGTCGCTGAAGCCAAGGCTGAGACGGGCGCGAGCGTGTCGGTGATTTACGTTCCGCCGGCAGGCGCTGCCGCCGCAATCTGGGAAGCAGTCGAAGCCGACCTGGATCTCGCAATCTGTATCACGGAAGGCATTCCCGTCCGTGACATGATCGAGATCAAGGACCGTATGCGTCGCGAAAACCGCAAGACGCTGCTGCTCGGACCGAACTGCCCGGGCACGATCACGCCGGACGAGCTGAAGATCGGCATCATGCCGGGTCACATCCATCGCAAGGGCCGCATCGGCGTCGTGTCGCGTTCGGGCACGCTGACGTATGAAGCAGTCGGCCAGCTGACCTCGATCGGCCTCGGCCAGTCGTCGGCAGTCGGCATCGGCGGCGACCCCATCAATGGTCTGAAGCACATCGACGTGATGAAGATGTTCAACGACGATCCGGAAACGGACGCCGTCATCATGATCGGCGAAATCGGCGGTCCGGACGAGGCGAACGCCGCGCACTGGATCAAGGACAACATGAAGAAGCCGGTGGTTGGCTTCATCGCTGGCGTCACGGCGCCTCCGGGCAAGCGCATGGGCCACGCCGGCGCGCTGATCTCGGGCGGTGCGGACACCGCCGAAGCGAAGCTGGAAATCATGGACGCGTGCGGTATCAAGGTCACGAAGAACCCGTCGGAAATGGCGCGTCTTCTGAAGGCGATGCTGTAAATCGAATTCGTGTGCCGTTGGCGCGCGATTTTGATATGCTTACGAACTCCTTTCGTGAGCGGGCGGTCCCGAAAAGCGGCGGAGTGCAGACTCCCCCGCTTTTTTTTATCCGCGCTTGCGCCGCGGTTCTGTCCGCGCGGTCGATTTTTTCTTATGCTTTTTTCCATGCTCGAATTCTTCACGACCCTCCATTGGGGCTCGGTCTTTCAGATCATCGTCATCGACGTTCTGCTTGGCGGCGATAACGCGGTCGTCATTGCGCTCGCCTGCCGCAACCTGCCGCAGTCGCAGCGCGTGCGTGGCATCGTGTGGGGGACCGCCGGCGCGATCGCGCTGCGCGTCGTGCTGATCGCGTTCGCGGTCGTGCTGCTCGACGTGCCGTTCCTGAAGTTCGCGGGCGGCTTGCTGCTGCTGTGGATCGGCGTGCGCCTGCTCGCGCCGGCGCACGACGCTCACGACAACGTGACGCCGGCCGACAAGCTGATCTCGGCGGTGAAGACGATCATCATCGCGGATGCGGTGATGAGCGTCGACAACGTGATCGCGATCGCGGGCGCGGCCGAAGCCGCGGAGCACGAGCACCGGTTGGCTTTGGTGATCTTTGGCCTCGTCGTGAGCATTCCGCTGATCGTGTGGGGCAGCCAGCTGATTCTGAAGCTGCTCGATCGCTTTCCGGGCATCGTACTGTTCGGCGCGGGCCTGCTCGGCTGGATCGCGGGTGGTCTGATGGTCAACGACCCGGCCGGCGACCGCTGGCCGATCCTCGACACGTCAGTCGCCGAATACGGGATGAGCATCGCGGGCGCGCTGTTCGTCGTGATCGTCGGTTATCTGTTGAAGCGCCGTAACGCGAAACGTGCGGCGGTGTGAGCATGGTGCTGACAGTGCATCGCTGCCTGATTCGAGATGCCGTCCGAATGCAAGCCTGGCCATCCGGCTGACTGTGACGCGCGAGCTTCGCTCGCTACGATTGAAACGCCTGTTCCCGATCCACGGGCCAGGCGTTTCTCGTATCAGGAGTCTGCCGATGATCGTTACCCTGCCATATTCCCCATACTCTCAATCGACGCAATCCTCGCGTAGGTCGCGCCGCGCACGCTGGCGCGCGAGCTGGTTCGCGCGCATCTGCCGCCGCTGCGGCGTCGGCTTCACGCTGATCGAGTTGATGATCGTGCTCGCGATCGTCGGCGTGATCGCGGCTTACGCGATTCCCGCGTATCAGGACTATCTGGCGCGCAGCCGGGTCGGCGAGGGCTTGTCGCTCGCGGCGTCGGCGCGGCTCGCGGTGGCCGAAAACGCCGCGAGCGGCAACGCGTTCAGCGGCGGTTATGCGTCGCCGCCCGCCACGCGCAACGTCGAGTCCATCCAGATCGACGACGACACTGGTCAGATCACGATTACGTACTCGACGCGTGTCGCGCAGGCCGGCGCAAACACCATGACGCTGGTGCCGTCGGTCCCGGACAACGTCGATGCGCCGAGCGCGCGAGTCGCGTTGAGCAAGGACGCGGTGCAGACCGGCGCGCTGGCGTGGGAATGCTTTGCGAGCGGCAAGAGCGCGTCGTCGTTGCCGGCGCCGGGTTCGGGGCCGATGCCAGGCGAGGCGCCGACGCTCGCCGCGAATCTGGCGCCGCCCGAATGCCGTTCATAAGGGGCAAATGAGTGAGTGAACGAGACAGCAGCCGAGCGCTGACTGGATGAGTCGAAGCCACAACGTAAAAGGCTGATTTTCAGCCTATTTCGGCCGGACCGGCGCACAGTGCCACGAAATTTTTGTATAGTGCGCCGGTTGCTGACGCCCACCGTTGATTCGATGCCCACCCCTTTCGCGCGCTACCTGTCTCTCGTACTGCTGGCTCTTGCGTTGATCCTGCCCTACGCGGTTGCCAACCATACGTATCCGATCCCAACCTTCTACGCCGAATTCACCACGCTCGCGCTGTTTCTGCTGACCGGGGCGGCCGTCGTGCTGCTGGTCGCGACCACCCGGCCGCGCGTGAGCTTCGCGTCGCCCACGGTCGCGCTCGTACCTTTGCTGTTCGGCCTCGTGCTGGTCGTGCAGACGCTGGTGCTGCCGGTCGCGGAGCCATCGATGAACTGGCTCGGCGCGGGCTTCCTGCTCGCTGCGTGGATGGCCGTGCATGTGGGCTACGGCTTCACGCGCGTGAAGCTCGACGAGACCGCGTTGCGCTGGGCGGCGGGGGCGTTGATCGTCGGCGGTCTGTTCGCGGTGTTCAGTCAGGTGATCCAGCTGTTTCACCTCGAGGCGCGCGTGGCTCCGCTCGTCGTCGCGTACAACATAACCGTCGAGCGCCGGCCGTTCGGCAACATGGCGCAGGCGAACCACCTCGCGACGTATATCGCGTTCGCGATGGCGGGCGCGCTGTACCTCGTGCAGACGCGCCGCATCGCGGTGCCCATCTGGCTGCTCGTGTCGACGATTTTCTCGGTCGGCCTCGCGCTGACCGTGTCGCGGGGTCCATGGCTGCAGATGGGCGTGATCGTCGTCGCCGGCTTCTGGATGGCCTTCGCGCAGACTCGCAACGAACCGCAATTGCGCCGTAGCAACCGTGAATGGCTGGTGCCGATCGCGCTCGCGGTGCTGTTTTTCGTGGTCAATGCGCTGATCCGCTGGGCCAACGTGCGCTTTCATCTCGAACTCGCGCAGTCGGCGGCCGAACGCTTCCAGGATGCCGGCCAGATCGCGCCGCGCCTCGCGCTGTGGAAATACGGCTGGACGATGTTCAAGCAGCATCCGCTGCTCGGCGTCGGCTGGGGCGAATTTCCGAGCCATCAGTTCGAGCTCGTCAAGCAGCTGGGCGGCGTCGAAATCGCCAACAACTCGCACGACATTTTCGTCGACCTGCTCGCGAAAACCGGTCTGATCGGTCTCGCGATCGTGCTCGTGGGTCTCGTCGCGTGGCTCGTGCGCGTCGTGCGTGCGCCGCAAAGCGCCGCGCGCGTGTTCGGCATCGCGCTGATCGGCGTGCTGACGATGCATGCGCTCGTCGAGTATCCGCAGCAGTACATGTTCTTCCTGTTGCCCGCGATGTTCGTGTTCGGCCTGCTCGAAACGCGGCCGTTGCGCGCGGTGCCGGCGAATCTGTCGCTCGGCGCGTTCGCGGTGGTGGTGTTCGGCGGACTCGCCGCGCTGTATCCGGTGTATCGCGACTATGCGCGTGCCGAGGTGCTCTACTACGGCGCGCGTCCGGCCGAGCAGTACAGCGCCGATCCGTCGTTCATGTTCGGCGCGTGGGGCGAATACGGTCTCGCGACGCTGCAGCCGATGAATCCGCTGAACCTGCAGCGCAAGCTCGCGATGCACAAGCAGGCGATCGCCCTGTTGCCGGGCGAGACGGTGCTGCGTCGCTACGCGGTGCTGCAGGCGCTGACCGGCGATACCGCGGCGGCGCTCGATACGGTCGAACGCTTGCGGATCTTCGCCGAGGAATTGAAAGACTGGCCGGCGCAGCTCGGTTATCTCTACCAGCTCGTCGACGAGCAGAAGTCGCTCGCGGGCTTCAAGCAGCAGTTGGTGAAGCGCTACGGCACACCGGCCGATGCGACGCCGGATGACGACAGCGACGACGATTGATCGGACCGTGGAAGCTTAGGCGTGCTGGCGCCGCGGCTTCCTCCCTTCAAAGTTCAAAGCTCGGAATACTTCGCGGCCGTGCCTTTCGCCTTGTCGATGGGGTAGCGCGCTTCGTTCAGCTTCAGTTTTTCCGCTGCCGCGTCGACGAGATCGAAGCCGGCGGTATGGGCGACCAGCAGCAGATACATGAACACGTCGGCGCACTCGTGCCTGAGGTTCGTCGATTGCGCGGGATCGCCGAGCAGCGCGTCGATCTGCGCATCGGTCTTCCACTGAATCGTCTCCAACAGCTCACCGGCTTCGATGCCGGTGGAGACGATCAGGTTGCGCAGCGTGTGAAACTGCCGCCAGTCGCGCGCGTCGCGAAACGCCAGTAGCTGCTCGAGCAGTTCGTCGATGGTCATGTTGCTATCCGGATAGTTGTCGAACCGCACGTCAAGCTTGTGCGATCCAATCCCCCGATTTCCCGCCATGCTTTTCCATCACCTTCACATCGGTGATGGTCATGCCGCGATCCACCGCCTTGCACATGTCGTACACGGTCAGCAGCCCGATCTGCACGGCGGTAAGCGCCTCCATTTCGACGCCCGTGCGTCCAAACGTCTCGACCTGGACCGTGCAATGCACGCCGGGCATCTGCTCGTCGAGTTCGAAATCGGCCTTCACGCGTGTCAGCGCGAGCGGATGACACAGCGGAATCAGTTCGGCGGTGCGCTTCGAGGCCTGGATCGCCGCGATCCGCGCGATGCCGATCACGTCGCCCTTTTTGGCGTTGCCGTCGCGGATCAGCGCGAACGTGTCGGGCAGCATGCGGATCGAGCCACGCGCGATCGCGATGCGCCTGGTCTCCTGCTTGCCGCCGACGTCCACCATATGCGCGTCACCGGCCGCATCGAAATGAGTGAGTTCAGGCATGGTTGACTCCTTCAGAGGGCGCCTATCATAGCAGTGCGGCGCGGCCTCGAATCGTCGCGGCGACTGATTACATTTGCGCTGTGTCGTGCTTTGAGTTTTGCCTCGTACGCGTCCTGCGACGCCCTTGCCCGTTATCTTAGTCCGGGCCACGGGCGGCGTTTTTCGACTTCGTCAGGCCGGCTTCGCGATGCATCCAAAACGATTCCTCGCTGCGTTGCTATCCGTCGCGCTCGCGATGCCGCCGGGCGCGCTCGCGCAATCGACGGGCGGGGCGGCCATCGTGCCGGGAACGTCATCGTCCGAGGCGCCGCTCGTGAGCGGCCCGAGCGACGCGCATGCCGATCCGATCCTGCCGCCCGACATCGCGCGCGGCGTGTTCGGCACCTACGGCGGCGCGCAGAGTCGCTTTTCCAATGGCGGCGGTAGCGGTGGCACTGGCGGCAAAACCGGCAGCAACGACTGGCGCGCGCCGATCGTCGCTCAGCAGTTGCCCGATCTCGGCAGCGGCGGCGCCGGCTCGCTGACTCCACAGGCCGAACGCAAGCTCGGCGAGCGCGTGATGCGTGAGATACGCCGCGACCCCGACTATCTCGACGACTGGCTCGTGCGCGACTATCTTAATTCGGTTGCCGCCAAGCTAGCGGCAGCGGCCAGCGCGCTGTACATCGGCGGTTATCGTCCGGATTTCGAGCTGTTCGCGGTGCGCGACGCGCAGATCAACGCGTTTTCGCTGCCGGGCGGTTTCATCGGCGTGAACACGGGGCTGATCGTGACGACGCAAACGGAGTCCGAGCTCGCGTCGGTGCTGGGTCACGAGATGGGGCACGTGCTGCAGCGGCACATCTCGCGGATGATCTCGAACGGCGAGCGCGGCGGCTACGCGGCGCTCGTCGGTGTGCTGTTCGGCGTGCTGGCAGGCGTGCTCGCGCATAGCGGCGACCTCGGCAGCGCGATCGCGCTCGGCAGCGAGGCGTATGCGGTCGACAGCCAACTGCGCTTCTCGCGATCGGCCGAGCAGGAGGCGGACCGCGTCGGTTTTCTGCTGCTCGCCGGCGCCGGTTACGATCCCTACGCGATGCCCACGTTCTTCCACCGGCTCGACCGCGCGGCGATGAACGAAAACGGCGTTCCGGCCTATGCGCGCACGCATCCGCTGACCGTCGAGCGGATCGCCGACATGGAGGACCGCGCGCGCGGCGCGCCGTATCGGCAACCGCATCAGGATCCCGAGTACGGCTTCGTGCGGGCGCGCTCGCGTCTGTTGCAGGACCGTTCGCGCAGCGAATACGCGGACGAGATTTCGCGATTGCGCTCGGAAATCGAGGACCGCACCGCGCTGAACGTCGCGGCGAACTGGTACGGCATCGCTTACGGGCAGATGCTGCTCGAGCGCTACGACGACGCGGCGGCCTCGCTCGCGAACGCGCGCGCGACGTTCGTCTCGGACTCGCGTGCGCAAGGCGAGCCCGAGCGCGATTCGCCGAGCCTCGACGTGCTCGCGACCGACATCGCACGGAGTGCCGGTCACGCCGACGAAGCCGCGCGTCTCGCCGAGCTCGCGCAGAAGCGCTGGCCGCAATCGAACGCGGCGATCGACATGCATATCCGCACGCTGTTGACGCTGCATCGCTTCACCGACGCGCAGGCGCTCGCGAAGCAGGAGACCAGGGCGCATCCCGATCAACCCGCGTGGTGGCTCTATCTCGCGCAGGCGAGCGCGGGCAGTGGCGATGCATTGACGCAGCATCGCGCGATGGCGGAGAAGTTCGCGCTGGAGGGCGCGTGGCCATCGGCGATCCGGCAGCTGAAGGACGCGCGCGACCTGAAGACGATCGGCTATTACGACCTCGCGACCGTCGACGCGCGCCTGCACGAGATGGAGAGCCGCTACAAGGAGGAGCGGCTCGACGAGAAAGGGTAGGGTGGACGTGAACGCGCGCCGCTGCGCGCGTCAGACCTGAGCCGCCGGGCTCGCAACGAAGCCAAAGCGCGCGGCCACCTGATCGCGTCGCACGCTTTGCAGCGGCAAGGTGCGCTGAACACTCCAGTGGAACGCACCGCTCAATGAGCCATCGTCGGCGAGCGTCGCGTGATCGGAGAAGATCTCGAGGTCGTGATCGTGCAGCACCGCGATACGTGCTGGCTGCGAGCGATCGGCAAACAGAATGCCGCCGTCTTCATCCGCGAACACCGCCGCCGGCTCGAACGCGCCGCCGCCCTGGTCGTGCAGCGCGAGCGTTCCATCCGCGTGCGCGGACAATCTGACCACCCACGGCGTATAAGCCAGCTCGACATACACGCGCTGTGGTCCGTTCTGAAAAAACCACTGCCCGCGCTCATCGGCCTCGTAGTTCCGGTTGATGAAGCCAAGCAGCGCCTCATGCCGGATCGGCACGCCGGGCGCGCCGCTCGCCTGGGCCGCTTCGTCGCGCATGCGCCAGTTGCCGCGCCGGTCGAGCATCAGCCAGCCGGTGCAACTCGGCACGTTCGGCCATTTGGCGAGCGCCTGTTTGACGATGTCATCCATGATCGACGTGTCGCTCCAGATAGCCGAACACGCGCCGCGACAGCCAGTCGATGCGGCCCGGGAACGGCCCGGTCATGAAGCCCGCGTGGCCGCCGTGCTCAGGCTGATAAAGCTCGACCGCCGCCGACACCTCGTGCCGCGACGGCAGCGCTTCGGCCGGCAGGAACGGGTCGTTGCGCGCGTTGAGCACGAGCGTCGGCACCTGAATGTGCGGCAGCAGCGGGCGGGTGGTTGCGGTGCTCCAGTAGTCGTCGGTATCGCGAAAGCCGTGCAGCGGCGCGGTCACGACGTTGTCGAACTCGTACATCGTGCGGCTCGCGAGCATCGCGTCGCGATCGAACAGGCCCGGGAACTGCTCGAGCTTCTGGTTGGCCTTGTGTTTCAGCGTCTTCAGGAAGCTGCGCGTGTAGACGAGGCCGAAGCCCTGCGACAGCGCACGGCCGCCCGCATGGACGTCGATCGGTGTCGAAATCGCGGCAGCGGCGGCTACCACCCGCGCCGCATCGGCCTGCCGCTCACCGAGCCAGCGCAGCAGCACGTTGCCGCCGAGCGACACGCCCGCCGCGACCACCGACCCGCGATGCGCGGCGCGCAGGCGGCGCAGGATCCAGTCGACCTCGTTGCTGTCGGCGAGATGGTAGAAGCGCGGCAGCCGGTTCAGCGGGCCGCTGCAACTGCGAAAGTGCGGCACCACGCCGTGCCAGCCGTATTCGCGCGCGGCGGCCATCAGCGCGACCGCGTAGTGCGACGACGAACTGCCTTCCAGGCCGTGAAACAGCACGAAGAGCGGCGCGGTGTCGGTGGGCGGAGTATCGTGCGCGACCCAGTCGAGATCGATGAAATCGCCGTCCGGGGTGTCCCAGCGCTCACGGCGAAACGATACCGCGGGGCGGCGCGCGAACAGCGACGGGACGATCGTCTGCACATGCCGGTTCGGCAGCCAGAGCGGCGCGCGGTACAGCAGCTCGACGGTCGCCTCGACGGCGGCCGCCACCTTGACGCGGGCCGTACCGGAGGAAGCGGGTTTATGTGGCGTCGAACTCATACCGGCGGAAAAGCGAGAAAACGTGATTCTGAATCTGTCGTGGTGCCGCGCGTCAGTGCAGCGGACCCTGGCCATGCCGCATCTTCGTCGCGAACTGGCTGGCGGTCTCGTTCGGCATCGGGCTTGCGTGAATATGCGCAATGCGCCATTCGCCGCGTTCATGCACCAGCACGTAGGTGGTAAAGACCATCGCGGGCGTGGCGGTCGGGTCGGCCGGACGATGTGCTTCGGCAATCGCATAGACGACGGTGCCGAGGCTGTCGTAGACGCGGATGTCGAGCGGCTCGATCGACACCGGCAGCGCTTCGAGCTGGACCTGCAAGCCATTGCGGATGCTCTCGAGGCCGTGCAGATGCGAGCCGTCCGCGCAGATGCAGCTGACGAACTCCTCATCGATCCACAAGCCCATCAAGCTGTCGATATTGACCTCGGCGACGGCCTGATAGTAGGCGTTCAGGGTATCGGCGGCGGCTTCGAAGATATGGGCAAAACGTGGCATGGCTCGTCAGTCTCTTGTGCGCGGCGCGCGGTTGCGGGTCAGCGGTAGCGGGACGGTCCAGAGCGCCGGACCATCGCCCCCGGCGTCAGCTTGCCCGTGCCGCAAGGCGCGAACATGACGCGACGCGCTCGGGGCGTGCGGTGTTGCGTGCAAGTACCAGTCGGCTCAGCGCT
The DNA here is from genome assembly GCF_014397665.1 of Paraburkholderia sp. UCT2. NCBI lineage: Bacteria > Pseudomonadati > Pseudomonadota > Betaproteobacteria > Burkholderiales > Burkholderiaceae > Paraburkholderia > Paraburkholderia sp. UCT2. The sequence goes on along the minus strand of NZ_VZQO01000008.1, from coordinate 115,540 downwards.
GCGCGAGCAGCATGCCGCGCAAATCGCCGAAAACCTGCTCGGCGCTCAGCTGCTTCAGACAGTTCAGATGACCGAGTGGGCACTCGCGCTCAAAACAGGGGCTGCATTCGAGATGAAGCCATTGTACCTTCGCGAGCTCGGACAAGGGCGGGGTGTGGCGCGGATCGGTCGAACCGTAGACGGCCACGAGCGGGCGGCGCAGCGCGGCGGCGACGTGCATCAGTCCGGAGTCGTTGGTGACGACCGCGTTGGCCCGCGAGATCAGCGCGCAAGCCTCGCCGAGTGCGGTCTGGCCGCACAGGTTGCGCACGTTCGGCGCTTTCTCGGCGATCGCCTGCGCGAGCGGCGCGTCTTTCGGCGAGCCGAGCGCGACGATTTGCGTGTACGGGAACGACTGGCCGACCATCTGCGCGAGCGACGCGAAGTGCTCGGGCGGCCAGCGCTTCGCGGGACCGTATTCGGCGCCGGGGCAGAACACCAGCAGCGGCACGCGCGTATCGAGATTGAAGCGCGCCGACACGCGCGAGGCCTCGTTCAGGTCCGTGTCGAGGCGCGGCATCGGCAGATCTTCGGGGACCTTGGCGCCTGGCGCATAGGCGAGGGCGGCGTAGTGGCCGACCATCGGCGGGCGGGCGCCCTTGCGCGGATTCGCGTGACGCACGTTCAGCACGCCGTAGCGACTCTCGCCGGTGTAGCCGATGCGCAGCGGAATGCCCGCCAGCCACGGAATCAGCCCCGACTTGAACGAATTCGGCAGCACGTAGGCCGCGTCGTAGCCGACGTCGCGCAGATCGCTCGACAGCTGCCAGCGGCGCAGCATCTGCAGCTTGCCGTGGGCGAGATCGGTCGCGTAGACGTCGCGGATTTCCGGCATGCGTTCGAGCACGGGTGCGACCCAGCTGGGCGCGACCGCGTCGATGACGATGCGCGGATGCAATTTCACGAGGCGCGCAAACAGCGGCTGCGCCATCAATGCGTCACCGATCCAGTTCGGTGCGATAACCAACGCGCGACGCATCAGAGTGAGTGTCCGGTGTCGATAACAAGCGCCGCGCGCGCGATGCGCGCGGCACTCGGATAGGTAAATGGGGAAAGCGGAAAGCCGCACGGCGCGATGCCGTTTGGCCACACGCGCCGCGATGGCGGCGCGGCGGCGGTGCGGCCGCACGGGTCGTGCGGTCGAGCCTGCGGCGCGGCGAGCGCGTGATTCAAAACCCGCGCCTCGTGCCGCGCAAGCTGGTTCAGAACCGCTCGATGCGTTGGATCAATGGCCCTTGATCACTTCGCCGTCGCGCAGCTTGTAACGCGTGCTGCAATACGGGCAACGCGCTTCGCCGTGCGACACGTCGATGAAAACGCGCGGATGCGCGCTCCAGCGCGGCATGGCCGGGTTCGGACAATACGCCGGCAGATCTTTTGCCGACAGTTCGACCAGCGGCATTTCCTTGATTTCGCTCATGAGACTTTCTCGTTGTATGCGGGGTGCTTACAGTGCGCCGCCGTTGGGCTGCGCGGGGCATCTCGAAACGGCGCTCAGATCTTCGTGAGCCAGTGCGCGTATTTCGCGCTCCTGCCGTTCACGACGTCGAAGAAAGCCGACTGCAGCTTTTCGGTGATCGGGCCGCGCGCGCCAGCGCCGATCGTGCGGTTGTCGAGCTCGCGGATCGGCGTGACTTCGGCCGCCGTGCCGGTGAAGAACGCTTCGTCGCAGGTATAGACTTCGTCGCGCGTGATGCGCTTTTCGATCACCTGCAGGTCCATGTCGCGCGCGAGCGTGATGACGGTGTCGCGCGTGATGCCGTCGAGGCACGACGACAGATCAGGCGTGTACAGCTTGCCGTTGTTGACGAGGAAGAAGTTCTCGCCCGAGCCTTCCGACACGTAGCCGTCGACGTCGAGCAACAGCGCTTCGTCGTAGCCGTCGGCGATCGCTTCCTGGTTCGCGAGGATCGAGTTCACGTACCAGCCCGACGCCTTCGCGCGCACCATCGACACGTTCACGTGATGGCGCGTGAACGACGACGTCTTTACGCGGATGCCCTTGGTGATGCCGTCTTCGCCAAGGTATGCGCCCCACGGCCACGCGGCGATCGCGACGTGAATCGTGTTGCCCTTGGCCGACACGCCGAGCTTTTCCGAGCCGACCCAGATGATCGGGCGCAGATAGCACGAATCGAGCTTGTTCTCGCGAACCACTTCGCGCTGCGCGGCGGCGAGCGTTTCATGGTCGAACGGCACGTTCATCTGGAAGATCTTCGCCGAGTTCAGAAGGCGCTTGGTGTGCTCCTGCAGGCGGAAAATCGCGGTGGCGCCGTCGGCCGTCTTGTAAGCGCGCACGCCCTCGAACACGCCCATGCCGTAGTGCAGCGTATGGGTGAGCACGTGGATTTTGGCATCACGCCACTCGATGAGCTTGCCATCCATCCAGATCTTGCCGTCGCGGTCGGCCATTGACATACGGTTCTCCAGCAGGTGCGTTATGAGGTGCGGCCATGAGCGCAGGACATGGCCGGGAGCGCTATTTTAGCGTCTTTTGCACACACCACGGGCATTTGGGCGCACCCCGGACGCTATAATCCAGCGCACGCATAAATCAAATCCGGATGCGCCAGCGGGTGGTCTCGCAAGCTGGCGCCGACCTGGCCTTTTTGACGGCGTTTCCTGCGCCCGCACCCTTCGCCCGATGCTCGCTCGACTGTCCGACACCGATCGCCGCGCTTTTCGTGAAGGCGCGCGCGCCTATGCCCCCACGCTGATGGCGATTTTTTCCTGGGGCCTCGTGACCGGCATCGCGATGAGCAAGTCCGTGCTGACGCTGCCGCAGGCGCTCACGATGTCGCTGCTGTGCTACGCCGGATCGTCGCAGCTGGCGGTGTTGCCGCTCCTCGCCGCGAAGCTGCCGGTGTGGACGGTGCTGCTGACCGCGGCGATGGTCAACACCCGCTTCGTGATCTTCAGCGCCGGCCTCGCGCCGCACTTCCCGTATCTGTCGATGTGGCGGCGCATCGTGCTGGGCTATTTCAACGGCGACGTGATCTATCTGCTATTCGTCAAGAAGAGCTTTCCGACCGGCTACGTGCCGGGCAAGGAGGCGTACTTCTGGGGCATGGCGGTATCGAGCTGGCTGTCGTGGCAGGTGTCGTCGATCATCGGCATCCTGCTCGCGAGCCTGATTCCGGACAACTGGGGGCTCGCGCTGGCCGGCACGCTCGCGCTGCTGCCGGTGATGGTGTCGGCGATCGCCACCCGCTCGACGCTGGTCGCGGTCAGCGTGGCCGGCATCGTGTCGCTGCTCGCGCTCGATCTGCCGTACCGGCTGGCGTTGCCGCTCGCGGTGATCGCGGCGATCGCGGCCGGCAGTGCGGCCGACCTGATGATCGAGCGCGCCGACCTGCGCCGCATTCGTGGCGTGAACGATCGCGCCGGAGACTCCCGATGACCTCCACGCAAATCTGGCTCGCCATTTTCGGCATGACCTTCGTCACCGCGCTCACCCGCGCGATGTTCCTGATCGGCGGCGAGCGCACGGTACTGCCGGCGCGCGTGCAGAAGATGCTGCGCTACGCGCCGGCCGCCGCGCTCGCCGCGGTGGTGGTGCCCGACGTGCTAACGACGCCCGACGGGCTGTCGTTCGCGCCTTCCAACCATGAGCTTTACGCGACGCTCGCCGGCCTGGGCTGGTTTTTGTGGCGGCGCACCATGCTCGGCACGATCGTGACCGGAATGGTCGTGTTCACGCTGATGCGCGTCTTCCTGTGAGGGTCGGGCCCGGGGTGCGGCGATGAATGCTACGCCGCGGCATCTGCGGCCTTGCGATCAAATGCGCGACATTCGCCGTGTCGCGGATCAGAAGGCCGTTGGGATCAGTTAAAATGCCTTTTCCGGGTTGAGCGCGCCGCGGCAAGGCGCCTGGTGCCGCGGCCGGCCGCCGGCGCCCGATCCCGCGGAGCGGTTGGGCCGAAGCGCTGGAGTTCGCTGCGCCTCGTCCCCGCGCGCTGTCCGTCACCGCCTTCTCATCAACTCGCATACTCAAGCCCATGAACAAGGTATTGCGTCTCTCCGACCTGATCGCCGAAGGCAAGCTGTCCGGCAAACGCGTGTTCATCCGCGCCGATCTGAACGTGCCGCAGGACGATCAAGGCAACATCACCGAAGACACCCGCATCCGCGCTTCCGTGCCGGCCATCAAGGCCGCGCTCGACGCCGGCGCCGCGGTGATGGTCACCTCGCACCTTGGCCGTCCGACCGAAGGCGACTTCAAGCCGGAAGATTCGCTCGCACCGGTGGCGAAGCGTCTCGCGGAGCTGCTCGGCCGCGACGTGCCGCTCGTCGCGAATTGGGTCGAAAACGGCGTGAACGTCGCGTCGGGCTCGGTCGTGCTGCTCGAAAACTGCCGCGTCAACAAGGGCGAAAAGAAAGATTCCGACGAGCTCGCGCAGAAAATGGCCAAGCTCTGCGATATCTACGTGAACGACGCGTTCGGCACCGCCCACCGCGCCGAAGCGACTACGCACGGCATCGCGAAGTACGCGCCGGTTGCCTGCGCGGGTCCGCTCCTCGCCGCTGAGCTCGAAGCGCTCGGCAAGGCGCTCGGCGCACCGAAGCGTCCGCTCGTGGCGATCGTCGCGGGCTCCAAGGTGTCGACCAAACTGACCATCCTGAAGTCGCTCGCGGAGAAGGTCGACCAGCTGATCGTCGGCGGCGGCATCGCCAATACGTTCATGCTCGCGGCCGGCCTGAAGATCGGCAAGTCGCTCGCCGAAGCCGATCTGGTCGACGAAGCGAAGGCGATCATCGACGCGGCCAAGGCCCGCGGCGCCTCGGTGCCGATCCCGACCGACGTCGTCACGGCCAAGGAGTTCTCGCCGACCGCGAAGGCAGAAGTAAAGGCCGTCGCCGATGTGCAGGACGACGACATGATCCTCGACATCGGCCCGGAAACGGCCAAGGTGCTCGCCGCGCAACTCGAGAAGGCCGGCACGATCGTGTGGAACGGCCCGGTCGGCGTGTTCGAGTTCGACCAGTTCGGCAACGGCACGAAGACGCTCGCGGACGCGATCGCGCGCTCGGCGGCGTTCTCGATCGCAGGCGGCGGCGATACGCTCGCGGCAATCGCCAAGTACGGCATCCACGACCAGGTGAGCTACATTTCCACGGGCGGCGGCGCATTCCTCGAGTTCCTCGAGGGCAAGAAGCTGCCGGCGGTAGAAGTTCTGGAATCGCGGGCTTAACGTGGCGACGCGCTCCCCAGCGGCGAAGTCGACCAAGGCGCGTGGCGTGAAAGCGCCGCGCGGTAACGCGGCAACGCCGGCAGGGGAGAGCGCGACACGCGCGGCCGCTGCGTCGGCAGCGGCCGGACAGGACGAGGCTGCCGAAGCGCCGATAGCGCCCGCGGCCACCGAACCGGCGCTAGCCGCCGGAGCGCCCGCGGAACCGGTTGCAGCGCAAGCTCCGACCGGCGACGCGGAGCAGCCCCCAACGGCACAGGTCGAAGCTGCTCAACACGATTCGGCCCAGCCGGAACAGCCTTCCGGCAAGCAGGGCAGCAAATCTCCGGCGCGCGAGGCGCCGCTCTCGAATACCGCATCACCCGCATCACTCCACAAAGCGACACGAACTCCGCAGCAGCCCCGCAGCGCTCTTACCAGCGATCCTATCCAGACGAGGAGACTCATGCATCGCGCCACCAAGATTGTCGCTACTATCGGTCCGGCTTCCAGCACGCCGGAAATCCTGCTGCAAATGATTCAGGCGGGATTGGACGTGGTGCGGCTCAATTTCTCACATGGCACCGCGGACGACCATCGCCAGCGCGCCGAATTCGTGCGCGAGGCGGCCCGCCAGGCCGGCCGCGAAGTCGCCATCATGGCTGACCTGCAAGGCCCGAAAATCCGCGTCGGCAAATTCGAGAACGGCCGCACGACGCTCGTCACCGGCAATCCGTTCGTCCTCGATGCCGACTGCGAGCTCGGCAACGACGAGCGCGTCGGCCTCGACTACAAGGATCTGCCGCGCGACCTGAAGCCGGGCGACGTACTGCTGCTCAACGACGGCCTGATCGTGCTGAACGTGCAGCGCCTGATCGGCAACGAGATCCACACGGTCGTGAAGATCGGCGGCGAGCTGTCGAACAACAAGGGCATCAACCGCCAGGGAGGCGGTCTGTCGGCGCCCGCGCTGACCGCCAAAGACATGGAGGACATCCGCACGGCGATGTCGCTCGGCGTCGATTTCGTCGCGGTGTCGTTCCCGAAAAACGCGACCGACATGGAAATGGCCCGCCAGCTCGCGAACATCGCCGGCGCGCCGTATGGCATCAAGCCGAAGATGATCGCGAAGATCGAGCGCGCGGAAGCGATTCCGGCGCTGCAAGGCATCCTCGACGCGTCGGACGGCATCATGGTCGCGCGTGGCGATCTGGCCGTGGAAGTGGGCAATGCCGCGGTGCCGGCGCTGCAAAAGCGCATGATCCGGATGGCGCGCGAATCGAACAAGTTCGTGATCACCGCGACGCAGATGATGGAGTCGATGATCCACGCGCCGGTGCCGACCCGCGCGGAAGTGTCGGACGTCGCCAACGCGGTGCTCGACGGCACGGACGCGGTGATGCTGTCGGCGGAATCGGCGGCGGGCAAGTACCCGGTGCAGACCATCGAGACGATGGCCGCGATTTGCGTCGAAGCGGAAAAGTCCGAGCAGTCGGAGCTCGACAAGGACTTCCTCGACCGCACGTTCACGCGGATCGACCAGTCGATCGCGATGGGCGCGCTGTTCACCGCCTATCACCTGGGCGCCAAGGCCATCGTCGCGCTGACCGAATCGGGCTCGACCGCGTTGTGGATGTCGCGTCACTGGACCCACGTGCCGATCTTCGCGCTGACGCCGCGCGTCGGCAGCGAACGGGCGATGGCGCTGTACCGCAACGTGACTTCGCTGCATCTGGACACCAACACCGACCGCGACACGGCGCTGCAGCAGGCGCTCGAAACGGTGGTCGGCAAGGGCTACGCGTCGCACGGCGACATGGTCGTGCTGACGGTCGGCGAGCCGATGGGTCAGGCGGGCGGCACCAACACGTTGAAGATCGTGCGGGTCGGTGAACCGTACTGATCAGGCAGGACTGCTCGATCGGCACAGGCTCGATTGAGCGAAGCAGGGCGGCGAAACCCGCACGGTCCATGTGCGACGGCGCACCAAAGCGCCGCTGTCATCGCGGGAACACCCCCTGCTTCGCGATAAAATCGCCGCAAAAGATGCCGACGGCAAAAGAATTCGTTTCAATCTAAGGAGTTTCAGCATGCCTCTCGTATCAATGCGTCAACTGCTGGACCATGCCGCGGAAAACGGCTATGGCCTTCCGGCATTCAACGTGAACAATCTGGAGCAGGTGCAGGCGATCATGGCCGCGGCCGACAAGGTGAACGCCCCGGTCATCATGCAGGCGTCGGCCGGTGCGCGTAAGTACGCGGGCGAGCCGTTCCTGCGTCATCTGATCGAAGCGGCGGTCGAGTCGTATCCGCACATTCCGGTCGTGATGCACCAGGACCACGGTCAGTCGCCGGCGGTCTGCATGGCGGCGATTCGCAGCGGCTTCACCAGCGTGATGATGGACGGTTCGCTCGAAGCCGACGGCAAGACGGTCGCATCGTACGAGTACAACGTCGAAGTGTCGCGCAAGGTCGTCGAGGCGGCGCACTCGATCGGCGTCACCGTGGAAGCGGAGCTGGGCGTGCTCGGTTCGCTCGAAACGATGAAGGGCGACAAGGAAGACGGCCACGGCGCCGAAGGCACGATGACGCGTGAACAACTGCTGACCGATCCGGAGCAGGCCGCCGACTTCGTCAAGCTGACCCAGTGCGACGCGCTGGCCATCGCGATCGGCACCTCGCACGGCGCCTACAAGTTCAGCAAGAAGCCGACGGGAGATATTCTCTCGATCCAGCGCATCAAGGAAATCCATCAGCGCATTCCGAACACGCACCTCGTGATGCACGGCTCGTCGTCGGTGCCGCAGGAGCTGCTCGCGGAAATCCGCGAATTCGGCGGCGACATGAAGGAAACCTACGGCGTGCCGGTCGAAGAAATCCAGGAAGGCATCCGTCACGGCGTGCGCAAGGTCAACATCGATACCGACCTGCGTCTGGCGATCACGGGCGCGATCCGTCGCTACATGGCGACCAACCCGGGCAAGTTCGATCCGCGCGATTACCTGAAGCCGGCGCGCGAAGCGGCGATGAAGATCTGTATCGACCGTTACACACAATTCGGCTGCGAAGGCCAGGCTGGCAAGATCAAGCCGGTTTCGCTTGATAAAATTGCGCAGAAGTACAAGTCGGGCGAGCTCGCGCAAGTCGTCCGCTAAGCTGTAGTTTTGGCTCCGCGCCTGGCCGTTTGGCCAGGTTGTCGTCCGATCGCCGTTCCCGCATCATCGGGGGAACGGCGTTTCCCTTTTGTTCCGGTCACATTTTTTGCACCACTTTTAGCGAACCACGACGATGTCTACCCTCTACGAATCCACGCTCCGCTCGCTGCCGCTGCTCGGCCGCGGCAAAGTCCGCGACAACTATGCCGTGGGCAACGACCAGTTGCTGATCGTCACGACCGACCGTCTGTCGGCGTTCGACGTGATCATGGGCGAGCCGATTCCGAACAAGGGTCGCGTGCTCAACGCGATGGCGAACTTCTGGTTCGAGAAACTGAAGCACGTGGTGCCGAACCACCTGACGGGCGTCGCGCCGGAGTCGGTGGTCGCGCCGGACGAAGTCGAGCAAGTCAAGGGGCGCGCGGCGGTCGTCAAGCGTCTCGAGCCGATCCTCGTCGAAGCGGTGGTGCGCGGCTATCTGGCCGGCAGTGGCTGGAAAGATTACCAGGCCACCGGTTCGGTCTGCGGCGTGCAACTGCCGCCGGGTCTGCAGAACGCGCAGAAGCTGCCCGAGCCGATCTTCACGCCGGCCGCCAAGGCCGAGATGGGCCACCACGACGAAAACATCACCTACGACGAGATGGAGCGCCGCATCGGCACCGAACTGTCGGCCACGATCCGCGACATTTCGATCCGTCTGTATCAGGAAGCCGCTGATTACGCGGCCACGCGCGGCATCATCATTGCGGACACGAAGTTCGAATTCGGTCTGGACAACCACGGCAAGCTGTACCTGATGGACGAGGCGCTGACCGCCGATTCGTCGCGCTTCTGGCCGGCGGACCAGTACCAGGTCGGCACGAATCCGCCGTCGTTCGACAAGCAGTTCGTGCGCGACTGGCTCGAAACCCAGCCGTGGAAGAAAGAGCCGCCGGCGCCGAAGCTGCCGGACGACGTGGTCGCGAAAACGGGCGAGAAGTACCAGGAAGCGCTCGAGCGCCTGACCGGCCACAAGCTCGACTGATCTGATCGCGCGCGCCGTGTCAGGCGCGCATCGCCGGGAAACAAGGAAGCCGTAAAGATGAGTGAAGCACAAACCGCCCATACGCATGATGCGCCGGTCGTCGGCGTATTGATGGGCTCCAGTTCCGACTGGGAAGTGATGAAAAACGCCGTCGCGATTCTGCAGGAATTCGGCGTGCCGTACGAAGCGAAGGTCGTGTCCGCGCACCGCATGCCCGACGAAATGTTCGCCTATGCTGAAAGCGCGCGCGAGCGCGGCATTCGCGCGATCATCGCGGGTGCGGGCGGCGCCGCGCATCTGCCGGGCATGCTGGCCGCGAAGACCACGGTGCCGGTGCTTGGCGTGCCGGTCGCGAGCAAGTATTTGAAGGGCGTCGATTCGCTGCATTCGATCGTGCAGATGCCCAAGGGAGTGCCGGTCGCGACGTTTGCGATCGGCGAGGCGGGTGCCGCGAACGCGGCGCTGTTCGCGGTGTCCCTGCTCTCCGGCACCAGCGCCGAATACGCGGACAAGCTCGCTGCATTCCGTGTGCGCCAGAACGAAGCGGCTCACGCGATGGTATTGCCGGCGCTGTAAGCGCGCTGGTTGTTTTATAAGACGTCTCCTGTCCGACCCCCGGCCGGATGCCCGCCGCTCGCTGTGCGAGCGCGACGCGTATCCGGCCGCGACCGACCACCAAGATGAACCCTGACAACACACCGGTTTCACCGATTCTGCCTGGCGCATGGCTTGGCATGGTCGGTGGCGGCCAGCTCGGCCGCATGTTCTGTTTTGCCGCCCAGGCGATGGGCTATCGCGTCGCCGTGCTCGATCCGGACGAAACCAGCCCGGCGGGCGCGGTCGCCGACCGCCACCTGCGCGCGGCCTACGGCGACGAAGCGGCGCTGACCGAACTCGCGCGGTTGTGCGCGGCGGTGTCGACCGAATTCGAGAACGTGCCGTCCGCGAGCCTCGACTTTCTCGGCAAGACCACCTTCGTGAGCCCGGCGGGGCGTTGCGTCGCCGTCGCGCAGGACCGGATCGCCGAGAAGCGCTTTATCGCGTCGTCGGGTGTGACGGTTGCGCCGCACGTCGTGATCGAGTCGTCGGATGCGCTTGCGGCGCTGGGCGATGGCGAGCTCGAAGCGGTGCTGCCCGGCATCCTGAAAACGGCGCGCATGGGTTACGACGGCAAAGGCCAGATTCGCGTGCGCAACGCCGAGGAAGTGCGCGAGGCACATGCGTCGCTCGGCGGCGTGCCGTGTGTGCTCGAGAAGCGCCTGCCGCTGAAGTTCGAGGTGTCGGCGCTGATCGCGCGCGCGGCGAGCGGGGCGTCGGTGGTCTATCCGCTCGCGCAGAACACCCATCGCGACGGCGTGCTGTCGCACACCATCGTTCCCGCGCCGGACGCGTCGCCGGCGCTCGTGCAGCAGGCTCAACAGGCCGCGCTGCAGATCGCCGAAAAGCTCGGCTACATCGGCGTGCTGTGCGTCGAATTCTTCATTCTCGAAGACGGCTCGCTGGTCGCCAACGAAATGGCGCCGCGCCCGCATAACTCCGGCCACTACACGGTCGACGCGTGCGCGACGAGCCAGTTCGAGCAGCAGGTGCGCGCGATGACCAGCATGCCGCTCGGCGACACGCGCCAGCATTCGCCGGCGGTGATGCTGAACATCCTCGGCGACGTGTGGTTTCCGGACGGTCCGAAGCGCGCGGCGGTCACGCCGCCATGGCAGGAAGTCGCCGCGATGCCGTCAGCGCGCCTGCATCTGTACGGCAAGGAAGAGGCGCGTTGCGGCCGCAAGATGGGCCACGTGAACTTCACTGCGCCGACCCTCGAAGAAGCCCGCACCGCGGCGCGCGATTGCGCGCGGCTGCTGCACATCGCCACCAGCTGACGCGCGCGCCATGCCGGATCAACTGAAACCCGCCAAGGACGCTACCAACGCGTTGCCGGTCAGCGCCGCGCAGATCGAGCACGCGGCGGCCTTGCTCGACGCGGGGGGGCTGGTCGCGTTTCCGACGGAAACCGTGTACGGCCTCGGCGGCGATGCCGAGAACCCGGACGCGGTCGCGCGCATTTACGCGGCGAAGGGGCGGCCGGCCAATCATCCGGTGATCGTGCATCTCGCGCCGCATGGCGATCCGAACTACTGGGTCGAGCATTTGCCGGCGGATGCGCAGCGCCTGATCGACGCGTTCTGGCCGGGACCGCTCACGCTGATCCTCAAGCGCGCTGCGCGCATTCCGGCGGCGGTCAGCGGCGGGCAGGACTCGGTGGGACTGCGCTGCCCGTCGCATCCGGTTGCGCAGGCGTTGCTCGATGCATTCAGCGCGTTGCGCGGCGGGCATGGCGGCGTCGCCGCGCCGTCGGCGAACCGCTTCGGGCATGTGAGCCCGACCACGGCGCAGCATGTGCGCGACGAGTTCGGCAGCGCGATTCATGTGCTCGATGGCGGCGCGTCGGATGTCGGTATCGAGTCGACGATTCTCGATCTGTCGCGCGGCTTTCCGGCGCTGCTGAGGCCCGGTCGCGTGACGCCGCAGGATATCGCCGACGTGCTCGGCGAGGCGCCGCGTCTGCCTGACGGGTCGGACGCGACCGCGCCGCGCGCGTCGGGCACGTTGAAAGCGCATTACGCGCCGCGCACGCCGCTCGTGCTGCTGCCACTCGGCGAGCTCGAGCCGCTTCTCGCGGTGCGTGAGCCGGGCGAGCGCGTCGCGCTGGTCGCGCGCGCGTCGCGTGCGGGACAGTGGGCCGATGTCGACGGCGTGCATTTCGTCGCCGCGCCGGAAGATCCGCACGTCTATGCACGCGAACTCTACGGCTTGCTGCGCACGCTCGATCGCGCGAACGTCACGCGGATTCTGATCGAGAAGCTGCCCGATACGATCGAATGGATCGCGGTCAACGATCGGCTCGGGCGCGCGGCGGCGGCATTCGAAGCGCACGAGTCCTGAAGGCGCTACGTTTTCGCCTCTGATACTTCGCGCGCCAAGCAAAAGCGAACACGCAAAAGCAGAAAGCCCGACTCGCAATGAGGCGGGCTTTTTTCGTATCGAACTAAAGTTCGAGAAGACGTTAGCGGGAGACAACGCTCCCGCCGGACGCCGGATGTGCGCTTACTTGCCCAGACCCGTCGCCGCGATCTGCTGTTCGACGAAAGTTGCGAACGCAGCGTGTGCGTGCGTCGTCGGATGGAGCGTGTCGGCGAAGACGTACGACTGGTCGGCGCCCGCTACCGTGAGGGTCTGCGGCGAGCAGAACAGCGACGAGCCGAATTGCTGGCCGTACTGCTGCGCCGTCATGCCGCCTTGCAGCACCGACGGATTGGCCGTCGCATACGCGGTCGCGTTCTGCTCCATCTGTTGGAGCGCGCAGGCCGTGCCCGTTGCATTGGAAAATCCCTGCGACTGGTAGCTGGCGAGCAACTGATGCTGCCAGGCGAACGAGCTGACCGGAATCACTTTCGTGTCAATCCCGGCTGTCTTGAGTCCATTCGCGACCAGCGTGTTGTATGCGGTCACGATGGCCGTGATCAGCGTCGGCAGTTGCGGCGCATTGCTTGCTGCCGCTTGGGCAGCCGCGAGCGGCGCCTGGCCGATGTCCGGCACGTCCATGACGACGACATGTGTCGCACCTTTCGAGAGGGCGGTGCCGACGACGCCCACAAAGCTCTGGATAGTCGTCTGAAGCTGCGTTCCAACCGCCGTCCCAATGATCAACTGCTGTTGCTGCAAGGAGGTGGCCGTCGCGAGCTGGGTCTGGAGGTCGGTCATGAACTGCGTGTTCTGCAACAGTTGCAGGACGTCGTTGGCGCCGCCGCTCACCAGCACGAGCTGATTCGAATTGAAGCTGCCGTGGTCCGTCAGGTACTGCGCGATCTGCGACGTGACAGGTACGGTCGTGGCCGCCATGCTATTGGGTGCGAAGCCAATGCCGATGGGGTTCGCCACATCGGAGCCGCCTTGCGCATAGCCCAAGCCGCCGTTGGCCTTCAGTGGCACTCCGAAGCCGCCCACAAAAGCTGGCGTCAGCGTATCCCCATAGTACTCAGCGACTTTCTGCGTCCAGACTTCGCCAGGATTCGTCGTGAAACGACCGCCGCCGAAACTGGCCTGGATCACCGGCGAATACGTGCCGACGTCCGACAGGCTGTCGCCGAATGACACGACCTGCAACTTGACGCCACCTGACGGCGTGCTGCTGCTCGAACTATTGTTGTCGCTGCCACCGCCGCATGCCGCGAGCGCGGCGAACGCTGCGCTCGCCACTGCGATCTGCGTGACGCGCAACCATTGCTGTTTCTTCGAAGCGGTTTGATTCATGTTGACTGCATCTCCTCGTATGTGTGGCCCTTGATGCCATGTGTTGCAGGCGGCGTCCACCGCGTTGGCGGCGTGACGACAGCTTACAGAATCTTCTACGGCCGGCGCGATGTCCGAAGCGCGACCGTATGGTTTGAGTTCAAGCCGGCTCCCTTCGCGCGCTGCGCATGATAAGCGGCGGCCCGGGCGGGCGGCGCGAACAGCGCACGCCATTTGTTGCGCCAGCCGCGCACGCTCGCGAAGTCGGCGGCCATCGATGCCCATTCGTGAAACGTCGCCTTCAGCGGGTTGTACGTGTGCGGCGACTCGACGATGCCGTACCGCGGCGCCTCGTGCGGATCTTCTTCGACGTAGCTGCCGAGCAGGCGATCCCAGATCACCAGTACACCTGCGTAATTGCGATCGATGTAGCGATCGTTGCGCGCATGATGCACGCGATGGATCGACGGCGTATTGAACACGTATTCGAGCCAGCCGAGCTTGCCGATCGCCTGCGTGTGCACGAAGAACTGGAAGCCGAGATTGATCAGCACGATCGCGACGATCTGCTTCGGAGCAAAGCCAGGAATGGCGAGCGGAATCCAGAACACCCACATGCCGGCGATTGGGTACATCAGGCTCTGGCGGAACGCGGTCGAAAAATTCATCCGCTCCGACGAGTGATGCACGACGTGCGCGGCCCACAGCCAGCGCACGCGATGACTGCAGCGATGAAAGACGTAATAGAGCAGGTCCTGCGCGACGAACAGCACGACGAACGACAGCCATGTCGCCGGCCATGTATGAAAGCGGTAATGCTCGTAGAAAAACGCGTAGACAGGGATGATCGCGAGCCACGCGAGCTTGTCGGCGGCCTGCTGCAGCAGCGCGAGCGCGGCGTTGCACAGCGTGTCGCGCCAGCTGTAGAGCCGCTCGGCCGGGCGCGTGCGGCTCACGTGCCACGCCTCCCAGCCGATGCAGGCAAGAAAGACGGGCGCCATGGCGAGCAGCAGCAATTCGGCATCGAATTGCATCTTGTCTCCCTTCCTGGTCCCTGACCGCCGCGCGGTACGCGGCGGGTGGTGTCGTTATCGTTCGTGAGGTCGCGCGGTCTGCACGACCGGCGCCCTGCGCGGCAAGCCCGTGATGTCGCGCGCCGCATGCTGCCCGACAGCGTACACGGTTAGGAGCTTGCCGCGCGCGGCATCGCTAGAAGGAATACTCAGTGGCTGCCGCGCTTGCGCGGGTTTTTCCTGGGCTTCTCGCGCGCTTCCTCGATGGGCGCGGAAACCTTCGTGAAGCCCTGCGACGGGCCTTCGTACACCCATTCGAGCAGCGCGTCGTGCGCGGCGCGCGCCGCTTCCGAATGCGGATCGTTGATCAGGCTGACGACGACATAGCTGTTGCCGTCGGCCGACGCGACGTAGCCGGCGATCGCGCGTACGTCGCGCAGCGTGCCGGTCTTGATGTGCGCGTTGCCGCCCGCGCCCTGGCTGGTCAGGCGATTGCGCATCGTGCCGTCGACACCGGCGATCGGCAGCGAGTCGACGAACACCTGCGCGACTGGGCTCGCGTTCGCGCGTTGCAGAACATCGGCGAGCGCGAGCGCGGTGATGTGTTCGTCGCGCGACAGGCCCGAGCCGTTATCGAGCGACAGGTATTCGGTGTTCAGGCTGTCGCGCGTCAGGAAAGCTTCGACCGCGTGCGCGGCTTTCGCGGGCGTGGCGGGCGGCCTTTCCTCGGCGGCGCCGATCGTCAGGAACAGGTTGCGCGCCATCGTGTTGTTGCTGAACTTGTTGATGTCGCGAACGATGTCCGACAGCATCGGCCCCTCGTGCCTGGCGACGAGCTTCGCGCCGGGGGGCACTGCGCCTTCGCGGGTCGCGCCCGTGAATGTGCCGCCGGTTTGCTGCCACAGCGCGAGGAAGCCGCGCGCGAAGAACGTCGAGTGATCGAGCACGGCGACGTTGACCGTGCGCGCGTCGCAGCGCACCGGCAAGTCGCCGATGAACGACGCGACGAGCGTGCCGTCAGGCTCCGGCGTGACGGTCGGCGTCGGCAGCTCGCCCCGGCATGGGCCGCTCGTCGCACGCAGCTGGTTGTCGATGCGCAGTTGCGCGAGCGCGGGCAGCACGTCGATCGCCACCGTGCCATCGGGCGACGGCGTCAGCGTGAACGACAGGGATTTGAACGCGTACAGCAGCGGATCGGGGCCGACGTTGTACGGCGCGTTCACGTCGTCGTCGAACGCGGGCAGGTCGCGAGTCGACGGATCGAAGTAGCGCTTGTCGAGCACCAGCGCGCCGTCGATACCATTGATGCCCGCCTTGTGAATCTTCTGCACGAGGTCGATCAGTTCTTCGGGCACGAGCTTCGGGTCGCCGGTGCCCTGGATGTACAGATTGCCGTGCAGCACGCCGCTCGCGTCGAGCGGGCCGTCCGCGTACGCGCTGGTGCGCCAGCGGTAACCGGGACCGAGGATCGACAGGCCCGAGTAGGTGGTGACGAGCTTCATGGTCGAGGCGGGCATCATCGGCTTGCCGGCGTTCAGCGCGAGGATCGGCGTGCGATCGCCGACCTTTTCGACGACCACGCTGATCGACGACAACGGCACGTGCGCGCGCTGCAGACCGACCATCACCGGCTGCGGCAGTACCGTCGTGACGTTGACGCTCGGATGCGTGGCCTTGACGCGTGCCTCCGCGGTCAGCGGCAGCAGGGTGCCTGCGCCGAGCGCGGCGGCGCAGAGCCAGACGGCTGCGCGCGGCACGACGCGGTTAGGCATGAAGGCTGCGCGATCGAACATACGGCGCGAGTGCAGCGCCATACGGCGTGCGACGGAAGACAGAAAAGCGTGCGTCATGAACGGGTGAACGGGCAAACGGACGAGCAGGATTTCAAGGTGTGCGGCGAGCAGCGTGCGAGGGACAATGGAACGGCAAGCTGGGCGCCTTGACGGCGCGGTAGCGCGCCGCGGTCTACCGGCCGTCGCGCGACGCAAAGCGCCCATTGTAGTGACATCCCGCGAGGCTGCGGTGAAAAAAGCGCCACACGCCGCACGGGTCGGAAGCGGGCGCTAGAATGCGGCATCATCGAATGTTTTGGAACGGACAACCATGCGCATCCTGCTAGTCGAAGATGACCGGATGATCGCCGAAGGCGTGCGCAAGGCGCTGCGCGGCGAAGGCTTCGCCGTCGATTGGGTCGAGGACGGCGAAGCGGCGCTGCGAGCGGCGGCGGCCCAGCCTTACGACCTCGCGTTGCTCGACCTCGGTCTGCCTAAGCGCGACGGTCTCGAGGTGCTGCGCGCACTGCGTGCGCGCGGCCATGCGCTGCCGGTGCTGATCGTCACCGCGCGCGACGCGGTCGCCGATCGTGTCAAGGGCCTCGACGCCGGCGCTGACGATTACCTTGTCAAACCTTTCGATCTCGACGAACTCGGTGCGCGGATGCGCGCGCTGATCCGGCGCCAGTCCGGCCGCAGCGATTCGACGATTCGCCACGGCAATTTGACCCTCGATCCCGCGTCGCACCAGGTGACGCTCGATGGCGCCCTGGTCGCGCTATCCGCGCGCGAATTCGCGCTGCTCGAGGCGCTGCTCGCGCGACCCGGCGCGGTGCTGTCCAAGAGCCAGCTAGAGGAAAAGATGTATGGCTGGGGCGAGGAGATCGGCAGCAATACCGTCGAGGTCTATATCCACGCGCTGCGCAAGAAGCTCGGCGCCGATCTGATCCGCAACGTCCGCGGGCTTGGCTACATGATCGCGAAGGACGCCTGAGCCGATGCGCTCGATTCGCCGACAACTGTTGTTCTGGCTGCTCGCGCTCGTGCTGCTCGGCGTCGGCATCGCGGGCTGGCTGATCTACCGGCAGGCACTCGCCGAAGCGAACGAGCTGTTCGACTACCAGCTCGAGCAGATCGCCGCGGCGCTGCCGGCGGAACCGTTCTCGCAGGTGCTCGGCCGCGATACCGGCGACGAGGGCATCGTGCTGCAGATCTGGAACCGCAACGGCATGCTGATGTATTACTCGCGGCCGCGTGCGCCGCTCGCGCCGCGCGCCGAACTCGGTTTTTCGACCGAGCGCACCGACCGCGGCGAATGGCGCGTATATGGCGCGATCGTCGGCGACAACGTCGTGCAACTCGCGCAGCCGCTGTCGGTGCGCAACCGGCTCGCCGCCGATGTCGCGCTGCGCACGCTGTGGCCGCTGATCGTGCTGCTGCCGCTGCTCGGACTCGCGGTATGGGTGATCGTCGGTCGCGGGCTGCGGCCGCTGCGGCGCGTGACGAGCGCGCTCGACACCCGTCATCCCGAAGCGCTGGATCCATTGCCTGATCAGCGCCTGCCGCTCGAAGTGCGGCCGCTCGTGCGTGCGCTGAACGGGCTGCTGCAGCGGCTCGCGACCGCGCTCGATATCCAGAAGGCGTTCGTCGCCGATGCCGCGCACGAATTGCGCACGCCGCTTGCCGCGGTACAGATTCAGGCGCAACTGGTCGCGCGCGCGAAGGACGACACAGCCCGCAGCGAGGCGCTCGCCGATCTGCAGGCGGGTGTCACGCGCGCGACGCGCCTCGCCGAGCAACTGCTCGCGCTCGCGCGCGCCGAGCCGGACGGCGCCGCCGGCGCAGTGATGCTCGATCTGCGCGAGCTGCTGCAGGAGTGCGTCGCGACCTACGCGCCGCTCGCGATGAATCGCGGCGTCGACCTCGGCATCGAGGCGAGCGAGGCCGCTAGCGTGACCGGCGACGCCGAAGCGCTGCGCGTGATGTTCAACAACCTCGTCGACAACGCGACCAAGTACACGCCGCGTGGCGGCCGCGTCGACGTCAGCCTGCGTGTCGAGGACGGCCACCCGGTCGTGCGGATCGCCGATAGCGGCCCTGGTATCGATCCCGCCGATCGCGAGCGCGTGTTCGACCGGTTCTATCGCGCGGGAGCGGGCGCGAATCGCGCGCGCACCGACGTGGCGGGCAGCGGCCTCGGTCTCGCGATCGTGCGTCGCATCGCCACCCAGCATCATGCGCAAGTGTCGCTCGATGACTCGCCGGCCGGTGGTTTGCAGGTCATCGTACGCTTCTGATCATGGTGATTTACTGTTCGGCCAACGCCGGCGTTCATGCTGGCGCGGCGGTCCGTAGCGGCCGGTCCGATAAGGTTCCCATGATCTGGCGCTGCTTAAGACTCTTTTAAGTGATGCCCCTTACGCTCCTCGACATCCAAAGTCACTTTGTCCAGTCAGGAGCTCATGATGAACGCGAAAACCTTGTCCCGCGGCGCCGTTGCGGTAGCTGTGGCCGCTGCGCTTTCAGCCGGCTATGTGGCGGGCCATCGCGACGTGCCAGCACCGCAGATCATCTCGCCGGCGCAAGCCGCCGCGATGATGCCAGCCGAAGCAGCCGCCAAAACCGGTATCCCCGATTTCTCCGGTCTCGTCGAAACCTACGGTCCGGCCGTCGTCAACATCAGCGCGAAGCACGTGGTCAAGCAAACCGCGATGCGTGGTAATGGCGGCAACCTCAACGGCAACCAGCTGCCGATCGATCCGAACGATCCGTTCTATCAGTTCTACAAGCGGTTCTTCGGCGGCGTGCCCGGCATGCAGGGCGGCGATGGCGGAGACGCGCCCGACCAGCCGAGCGCGAGCCTCGGCTCGGGCTTCATCATCAGCAATGACGGCTACATTCTGACGAACGCGCACGTGGTCGATGGCGCGAACGTCGTCACCGTGAAGCTCACCGACAAGCGCGAATTCAAGGCGAAGGTGGTCGGTGCCGACAAGCAGTCCGACGTCGCCGTGCTGAAGATCAACGCGAGCGATCTGCCGACGGTGAAGATTGGCGATCCGCGCCAAAGCAAGGTTGGTCAGTGGGTCGTCGCGATCGGCTCACCGTACGGCTTCGACAACACCGTGACCTCGGGCATCATCAGCGCGAAGTCGCGTTCGCTGCCCAATGAGAACTACACGCCGTTCATCCAGACCGATGTGCCGGTGAACCCTGGCAACTCGGGCGGTCCGCTCTTTAATCTGCAAGGCGAAGTGATCGGCATCAACTCGATGATCTACTCGCAGACGGGCGGCTTCCAGGGCCTCTCGTTCGCGATCCCGATCAACGAGGCGATCAAGGTCAAAGACGATCTCGTCAAGACCGGTCACGTGAGCCGCGGCCGCCTCGGCGTCGCAGTACAGGGCTTGAACCAGACGCTCGCCGAGTCGTTCGGCATGCAGAAGCCGCAAGGCGCGCTGGTCAGCTCGGTCGACGCCAACGGGCCAGCGGCCAAGGCTGGCTTGCAGCCGGGCGACGTGATCCTGTCGGTGAATGGCGACGAAGTGAGCGATTCGACGGATCTGCCGGCGAAGATCGCAGGTCTCGCGCCGGGCAGCTCGGCGACGCTGAAAGTGTGGCGCGATAAGGCCAGCAAGGACGTGAAGGTGACGATCGGCTCGTTCTCGGACGCAAAGGTTGCGTCGGCGAACAAGACCGATCAGCAGACCCAGTTGCAAGGCCGTCTCGGCGTCGCTGTGCGGCCGTTGACGCCGGAAGAGAAGAGCAGCGCGTCGGTGTCGCACGGTCTGCTCGTACAGCAGGCAGGCGGCGCGGCGGCGAGTGCCGGCATCCAGGCGGGCGACGTGATTCTCGCGGTCAATGGCCGTCCGGTCACGAACATCGATCAGCTGAAGCAGATGATTTCGGGCGCAGGCAACAGCATTGCGCTGCTGATCCAGCGGGATAACGCGCAGATTTTCGTGCCCGTAGATCTCGGCTGATCCAGTATCCGGGCGGTTCGAACGGATCGCCCATCCCAGTTTGAGCTGTAGTAGCGATTGCCGGTCCTTTGCATTTACTGCAAGGACCGGTTTTTTTTCGCCTGTCCGCACCGTGCTACGGCGAGCAGCGCGGACAGGGCGAAACGCGCCACGCGGCTTGTTGTCACGGTCGTGCATGTCCAGTCGACGCAACCGGATGGTTGGCACGCAGGTTGCTTCGACCTTGATTTGGGCCTGTTCGGGGACTGGGCAAGGACTGCAACAAGGAGAGCGAACCGATGAAAACCCAACGCAATCAGCAAAGGATCGTAGCCGTCGCGCTGTGCGCGGCGCTCGCGCTCGGACTGGCGGGCGGTGCGTACGCGCAGCAGGCGGGCGTGACCGGTGGCTCGACGACCGACAACACCAGCGCGGGCAACACCAACGGCGGCGGCTTGCCGCAAGTCCAGCAGCAGGGCGACGTGTCGTACGTGTCGGGCGGCGTCGGCCTCGACGAATCGCGGGCGTTGCGACAAGCGCAAAGTCAGTGGCCACTGACGCTGCGCTTCACCGGACCCAACGCCGAGTTTCTCGCGGATGTGCACGTGCGTATCGTCGATGCCCATAACGGCGAAGTGCTGAACACGACGTCGCGCGGACCGTTCATGCTGGTGCGCTTGAGCCCCGGCCGCTATACGGTGCACGCGAAATACAACGACAGCGAGCAAACCCGCTCGCTTAGCGTGCCGGCGCACGGCAACGTCAAATCCGCGTTCATCTGGAACGCGAAGTAACGGGTCGATCGGTCCACCGCCGCGCAGCAAGCTTGCGCAATCGGCCGAAGTTTGGCCGATAATGAAGCCACGGGCAGTTCCCGTGGCTTTGCCGTTCCGGCGGCAACAGCCGGCAGTGCAGCACCCACCCCATCACGGAGCCTGGACATGAGCGATGCGTCGACATCTGCGGGACGGCTGGACGGCCATACCATCGTGATCCGCGACAACGGTCACCGCGTGCGCGTGATTCACGGCGGCGTGACGATGGCCGACACCCAGGCCGCGCTGACGCTATCGGAGACCGGCCTCGCCGACGTGTTCTATTTCCCGCGCGAGCACGTGAACATGGCCCGGCTCGAACGCTCGACGCACACGTCGCATTGTCCGTTCAAGGGCGACGCGTCCTACTTCCATCTGCGCACCGAAGATGGCGTGATCGAGAACGCGGTGTGGTGCTACGAGGCGCCGTTCGAGCAGGTCAGTCGCATCAAGGGCTATCTCGCTTTTTACGCATCGCGCGTCGACCGCATCGATCAGACGTCCTGATCCCGCAGTCGGCGCGTTCATCGGGGAGGTTGTCATGGAACTGAACGACGCGTTACGGATTCCGCTGGCGCCGTCCGAGGTCTGGGACGCGTTGCAGGACCTCGCGCTGTTGCGTGCCAGCCTCGACAACTGCGAGTCGTTCGTGCGTCTCGCCCACGGCGAATACGCGCTGACGATGACCGTGCCGCTCGGCCCGTTGCGTGCGCATTATCAGGCGCGCGCGCACGTCGCCGGCCAGGATTCCGGCCCGGCGGACGCGCAGCGCCGCACCATCAACTTCAAGGCCCTGGCCGAGGGCATCGGCGCGTTGCGCGGTCAGATCGAAGTGCGTTTGCGCGCGGACGAGGGGCGGGAGCGCGGCACGCGCATCGACTACACACTGTGGGCGACGTCGTCGGGACCGCTCGCCGAGCTGCCGACGCGCCAGCTCGAGAACGCCTTGCGTCAGATCGCCGACGATTTTTTCGCCGAGTTCGACGCCGTCGTGCGCGCCAAGCACGGCAAAGGGCCGAACCGCGCGCGTGGCACGGCGCCGCGTCGCCAGTACGTGTTTTTGCGGCCGATCACCCTCGGCGGCATCGCGCGGCGAGCGCGCATCGAGCACAGCCATGCGCTGTCGGGGCGCGCGGCGAGCGCGTCGCATAGCTGGGCGCATCACGAGCCCGGTCAGCATGTCGTGCCGTACTGGGCGTGGGCCGGGATGATCTTTCTGGTCGCACTATTGTTGTATGTCGCGCGCTGGTTCAGCGAGCATTGAGGCCGCGAGCCGCGCGCAGCCCCTGATGGAACGCGCGACAAACGTCCCGCGCGACTACGAAATCCCGGTGACGCACTACGAAAAAGCGGTGCTCCCGCCGCCTTCATCTAATCCCCGCCAAACTCCCGCCGCCACGCGCTCGGCGACGTGCGAAACGCGTCCGCGAAATGCTGCCGCAGCGATGCGGCCGAGCCGAATCCGGCGCTCGCCGCGATCGCTTCGACCGACTCGTCGGTGCTTTCCAGCAGCTGTTGCGCACGCGCGAGCCGCTGCGCGAGCAGCCACGCGCCGACGGTGGTGCCGGTCGCGAGCAGGAAGCGCCGCGTGAAGGTGCGGCGGCTCATCAACGCGCGCGCGGCGAGCGTGTCGAGCGTATGCCGCGCGGCCAGGTTGCCGCTCACCCAGTCGAGCAGGCCGGACAGGCGATCGCCGCGCGGCTTCGGCGGCATCGGCTGCTGCACGTATTGCGCCTGGCCGCCCTGGCGATGCGGCGACACGACCAGCCGGCGCGCGACGTGGTTCGCCACCCGCGCGCCGCAGATCTTGCGCAGCACGTGCAGGCAGCAGTCGAGGCCGGCGGCGGTGCCGGCCGAGGTCAGCACGTTGCCGTCGTCGACGTACAGCACGTCGGCGTCGAGCCGCACGCGCGGGTAGCGGCGCGCGAAGTCGTCGGCCCAGGCCCAGTGCGTCGAAGCGGGCCGTCCATCGAGGATGCCCGCGGCGGCCAGCACGAAAGCGCCGAGGCACAGGCCGACGAGCAGCGCGCCGCGCGCATGCGCGGCCCTCAGCGCGTCGAGCAGCGCGGCGGGCGGGGTTTCGGCGGGATCGCGCCAACTCGGCACGATGATCGTCTGCGCGTCGGCAAGCGCTTCGAGTCCGTGCGTGACCGCGATCGAGAAGCCCGCGGTCGTCGCGAGCGCGCCCGTCTCCGCGGCGCAGACGCGAAAGTCGAAGTCGGGAACACCGCCGCCGCGACGGTCCTCGCCGAACACGACGCACGGCACCGACAGATGGAACGGGCTGATGCGGTCGAATGCGACGACGGCGACGACGTGGCGCGGCGCCTGATCGGAGACGTCGTCGGAAGGTGCGAAGGTGGTCATGCCGGGCGCCTCATGAAAGCCATCAGTATGGCCCGATTCTAGCGAAGGTTGTCATTCGGGCCGCTGTCGACAGGCGGGCAGCGGAGCAACAATGCCGTCATTGCCGTTGCGCCGCGGCCACCGCGCTGGGCGCGCACCATCGACCGCTTTTTCTGACAAGGAGCCTTGCCATGAGCACACCCGCGCCGCGCCGTGCGCTGATCGTCATCGACGTGCAGAACGAATACGTGAGCGGCGACCTGCCGATCGAATTTCCGGACGTGCGCACGTCGCTCGCCAACATCGGTCGCGCGATCGATGCAGCGCGCGCCGCCAGTGTGCCGGTCGTGGTCGTGCAGAACCTCGCGCCCGCCACCTCGCCGCTGTTCGCGCGCGGCAGCGCGGGCGCGGAACTGCACACGGTCGTGAGCTCGCGCGCTCATGATCATTTCGTCGAGAAGTCGCTGCCGAGCGCATTCGCTGGGACCGATCTGGCCGACTGGCTCGCCGCCCGGCAGATCGATACGCTGAGCGTCACCGGCTACATGACCCACAATTGCGATGCCTCGACGATCAACCACGCGGTGCATGCTGGCCTCGCCGTCGAGTTCCTGCACGACGCAACCGGCTCGGTGCCGTATGAAAACAGCGCGGGCTTCGCGAGCGCGGAGGAGATTCATCGCGTGTTCAGCGTGGTGCTGCAGTCGCGCTTCGCGGCGGTCGCGAGCACCGATCAATGGATCGCGGCGCTAAAGAGCGGCGCGCCGCTCGAGCGCGGCAACATCTATGCGTCGAATCAGGCGGCGCGAGCGCGCCGGGCGGTTGCCTGAACCCGGCGCAGGGGCGGTGGTCCGGTCCAAAAACAGAAACGGGCGGTTCAGCGAACCGCCCGCTGTTCCAATCCGTCACCCTGGCGCGCCTTCTATGCCGCCTTCCTGCGCAACGCCGGACTCAGGCGCAAGGCGTCGAACATCGCTTCCACCATCTGCTGCGCTTGCGCGCCGAAGTCGGTCGCGTCGGGCAAAAACAGCATGTCGCGCAACGAGCCGCCGACGAACGCGTGGACCATCGCCGCGGCAAGCTTCGTGTCGAGGTCGGCGGGCATCTGGCCTTTGGAGATCGCATTGCGCAGACCGCCCTCGATCTTCGCGAGCCCCTCGCGCATATTGGTCTGATACCGTTCCATCACCGGCCCCATATCTTCGACCAGCTCGCACTTCAGAAACAGAATGTCGAACACGCGGCGGCGGCGCGGATCGTTGGCAGTGTCGCGCAGGCAGACCACGCAGACTTCAATCAGGCGCCCGAGCGGATCAGCTTCGTTGGGATCGAGCGACGCCGCCTTCAGTTCGTCGAGCGGCAGCAGCACGCGGTCGAACATTTCTGTGAACAGCTCGCTCTTATGCGCGAAATGCCAATAAATGGCGCCGCGCGTGACGCCCGCGGCCTGGGCGATATCGGCCAGCGACGTGCGCGATACACCCTTCTCGAAGAAGACCTGTTCGGCCGCGTCGAGAATCCGGTTGCGCGTCTCCAGCGCCTCTTCTTTGGTTCTTCTGACCATATTGGTGTAGCCTGCGCTGATCCTGGGGTTTATGCGGACAGTTTTAAGTCAGTCTGATGACGCTTTGACTACTTCTCAAGCGAATTGCGACGCGAATCTGCGGTACCCCAGCCTCGGAAGATATGAATGCACTTTTACATGCATTCATGAATGTATATATAATAGCACCCCACGATCGGATAGCCCAAGCCGTGACGAGCGGTTAATATCCGTCACTGTTGCCTTTCGAAAGCGCTTTCGCGGCCGCCAAACGGCGGCGCTGCGCGGCATTCCCCGGTATGGCGCATTCGTAGCAGGGTGCCCTGCAGGCGCAGGTTTGCATCCATGGGCTTCCGGTCGAGCGTCGCGAGACGCTTGTGTGCGCTGTCGTCCCCGGGGTAGGGATGCGCGCACTTTTTCATTACTCAGTCTTTGACAGAGGTCGCTCCATGCGCGTCGAACGGGTTCCATTCCGCTTAATCAGTGCCGCGACGGCTGCCATCTTGCTGGCGGCGTGCGGACCAAAACAATCTGCCCCGCCGCCACAGACGCCCGAAGTCGGCGTCGTCACCCTCCAGCCGACGACCGTGCCCGTCGTCACCGAACTGCCCGGCCGTACCAGTGCCTTCCTCGTCGCGCAGGTGCGCGCGCGGGTCGACGGCATCGTGTTGCGCCGTGAGTTCACCGAGGGTAGTGAGGTCAAGGCCGGCCAGCGTCTGTACAAGATCGATCCGGCGCCGTACATCGCGTCGTTGAACAACGCGAAGGCATCGCTCGCGAAGGCGCAGGCGAACCTGGTGACGACCACCGCGCAGGCCAATCGCTACAAGGTGCTGGTCGCGGCGAACGCGGTCAGCAAGCAGGACTACGACAACGCGGTCGCCGCCGAAGGCCAGGCCGCCGCCGACGTCGCCGCAGGCAAGGCCGCGGTCGATACCGCGCAGATCAACCTCGGCTATACCGACGTGACCTCGCCCGTGACCGGGCGGATCGGCGTGTCGCAGGTCACGCCGGGCGCCTTCGTGCAGCAGAGCGCGGCCACGCTGATGGCCACGGTTCAGCAGCTCGACCCGGTGTACGCCGACCTCACGCAATCGAGCCTCGAGGGTCTGAAGCTGCGCCGCGACATGCAGGAAGGGCGTCTCAAGACGACCGGTCCGGGCGCCGCGCAGGTGACGTTGGTGCTGGAAGACGGCCGCGTCTACTCCGAGAAGGGCAAGCTGCAGTTCACCGACGTGACCGTCGACCAGGGCACCGGTTCGGTTACGGTGCGCGCGATCTTCAAGAACCCGAACCACGTGCTGCTGCCGGGCATGTTCGTGCGCGCGAAGATCGACGAGGGCGTCAACCAGAACGCGCTGATCGTGCCGCAAGTCGGCGTCACGCACGACCAGAAGGGTCAGCCCACCGCACTCGTCGTCGGCAACGACAACAAGGTCGAGCTGCGTCAGCTCGTCACCTCAGGCACCTTCGGCTCGTACTGGGTGGTCTCGGACGGCCTGAAGGCGGGTGACCGCGTGATCGTCCAGGGCACCGACAAGGCGCGTCCCGGCCAGTTGGTCAAGCCCGTGCCGGCGCAGCTGCCCGGCAACCCGGCTTCCGACGCCGCCGCAAACGGCGCCCAGACAGGTCAACCCGCGGCTCAGCCTGCCTCCGCCGCTTCGGGCGCGTAATAACAGGGAGCCCGCCTCATGGCAAAGTTCTTTATTGATCGCCCGATTTTTGCATGGGTGATCGCCATCATCCTGATGCTCGCGGGTCTCGCGTCGGTGTTCACGCTGCCGATCGCGCAATACCCGACCATCGCGCCGCCGTCCATCCAGATCAGCGCAACCTATCCGGGTGCTTCGGCGAAGACGGTGGAAAACACCGTTACGCAGGTGATCGAGCAGCAGATGAGTGGTCTGGACCACCTGCTGTACCTCGCGTCGACCTCGGACGACACGGGCACGGCCACCATCACGCTGACGTTCGCGGCCGGCACCAACCCTGACATCGCGCAGGTGCAGGTGCAAAACAAGCTGCAGCTCGCCACGCCGTTGCTGCCGCAGGCGGTGCAGCAGCTCGGCACCAAGGTCACGAAGTCGAGCAGCAGCTTCCTGCTGGTGATGGCGTTCGTGTCGACCGACGGCAGCATGAACAAGTACGACCTCGCGAACTACGTCGCGTCGAACATTCAGGATCCGATCAGCCGTATCGACGGCGTGGGCACGGTGACGCTGTTCGGCTCGCAGTACGCGATGCGCATCTGGCTCGACGCGAACAAGCTGAATAACTTCGGTCTGACGCCGCTCGATGTCGAAACCGCGCTGCAGGCGCAGAACGTGCAGGTCGCGGGCGGCTCGCTCGGCGGCACGCCGTCGGTGCCGGGTCAGGTGTTGCAGGCCACGATCACGCAGGCGACGCTGCTCAATACGCCCGAGCAGTTCGGCAACATCCTGCTGAAGGTGAACCAGGACGGCTCGCAGGTGCGTCTGCGCGACGTGTCGCGCGTCGAGCTCGGCGGCGAAAACTACAACTTCGACACCAAGTACAACGGTCAGCCGACGGCAGGCTTCGGTATCCAGCTCGCCACGGGCGCGAACGCGCTCGCCACCGCGAAGGCGGTGCGCACGAAGATCGCCGAACTGTCGAAGTACTTCCCGCACGGCCTGGTGGTGCAGTACCCGTACGACACGACGCCGTTCGTGCGCCTGTCGATCGAGGAAGTGGTCAAGACGCTGCTCGAAGGTATCGTGCTGGTGTTCCTCGTCATGTACCTGTTCCTGCAGAACCTGCGCGCTACGCTGATCCCGACGATCGCGGTGCCGGTGGTGCTGCTCGGTACGTTCGCGATCATGAACGTGGTGGGTTTCTCGATCAACACGCTGTCGATGTTCGGTCTCGTGCTCGCGATCGGCCTGCTGGTGGACGACGCGATCGTGGTGGTGGAAAACGTCGAGCGGGTGATGCAGGAGGAGGGCTTGTCGCCTCGCGAGGCAACCCGCAAGGCGATGGACCAGATCACCGGCGCGCTCGTCGGCGTGGCGCTCGTGCTGTCGGCGGTGTTCGTGCCGGTGGCATTCTCGGGCGGCTCGGTCGGCGCGATCTACCGGCAGTTCTCGCTGACGATCGTCGCGGCGATGGTGCTGTCCGTGCTCGTCGCGTTGATTCTGACGCCGGCGCTGTGCGCGACGATCCTGAAGCCGATTCCGAAGGGTCATCACGAAAAAGCCACCGGCTTCTTCGGCTGGTTCAACCGTACCTTCAACACGAGCCGCGACAAGTACCACTCGGGCGTGCACCACGTGATCAAGCGCTCGGGCCGCTGGCTCATCATCTACATGGTGGTGATCTTCGCGGTGGGGCTGCTGTTCGTGCGTCTGCCGAAGTCGTTCCTGCCTGACGAAGACCAGGGCACGATGTTCGTGCTGGTGCAAACGCCGTCGGGTTCCACGCAGGAAACCACCGCGCGCGCCCTCAAGGACGTGTCGGACTACCTGCTGAACGAAGAAAAGGCGATCGTCGAATCGACCTTCACGGTGAACGGCTTCAGCTTCGCGGGTCGTGGCCAGAACGCGGGTCTCGTGTTCGTGCGGATGAAGGACTACGCGCAGCGCCAGCACGCGGACCAGAAGGTGCAAGCGCTGGTGGGCCGTCTCTACATGCACTTCAGCACCTACAAGAACGCGACGGTGTTCCCGGTCAATCCGCCGTCGATTCCTGAACTCGGCACGGCTGCGGGCTTCGACTTCCAGCTGCAGGACCGCGCGGGTATCGGTCACGCGAAGCTGATGGAAGCGCGCAACATGCTGCTTGGTCTGGCGGCGAAAGATCCGACGCTCGCGCAGGTGCGTCCGAACGGCCTGAACGATACGCCGCAGTTCAAGGTGAGCATCGACCACGAGAAGGCTTCGGCGCAGGGTGTTTCGCTCGCCTCGATCGACCAGACGTTCTCGATCGCATGGGCCTCGGCGTATGTGAACAACTTCCTCGACACCGACGGCCGGATCAAGAAGGTCTACCTGCAGGGCGACGCACCGTTCCGGATGAAACCGGAAGACGTGAATGCCTGGTTCGTGCGCAACGGCGCGGGCGCGATGGTGCCGTTCTCGGCCTTCGCGAGCACCGAGTGGACCTTCGGTTCGCCGAAGCTCGAGCGCTACAACGGTATTTCGTCGGTGGAAATCCAGGGTGCGGCCGCGCCGGGCAAGTCGACCGGTCAGGCGATGGCGGCGATGGAACGGATCGTCACCAAGCTGCCGGCGGGAGTCGGCTACGAGTGGACCGGTCTGTCGCTGCAAGAGCGTCAGTCGGGTTCGCAGGCGCCAATCCTGTACGGCATCTCGATTCTCGTCGTGTTCCTGTGTCTCGCGGCGCTGTATGAAAGCTGGTCGATCCCGTTCTCGGTGATCATGGTGGTGCCGCTCGGTGTGATCGGCGCACTGCTGGCCGCGACGCTGCGCGGGCTCGAGAACGACGTGTTCTTCCAGGTGGGTCTGCTGACCACCGTGGGTCTGTCGGCGAAGAACGCGATTCTGATCGTGGAATTCGCGCGAGAACTGCAGCAGAGTGGAGGCATGGGACCGATCGAAGCCGCCCTCGAAGCGGCGCGTCTGCGGTTGCGTCCAATCCTGATGACCTCGCTCGCGTTCATTCTCGGCGTGCTGCCGCTCGCGATCAGTAACGGCGCGGGCTCGGCCAGCCAGCACGCGATCGGTACCGGCGTGATCGGCGGCATGTTGACGGCGACCTTCCTCGCGATCTTCATGATCCCGATGTTCTTCGTCGTGATTCGCGCGAAGTTCGGCGGTGAGAAGGAAGACCCGGATGAGGCGCTGCGCCACTATGAACAGCACCATCCGCACGATCCGCAAGGCGGCGCGGCGGGTGGCACGACCGACGGGTCGGATGGCAATGGCTCGGGCAAGGATGGGCATTGAGATGCAAAAACACTCTTTGATTGCAGTGGCGGTCGCGCTGCTCGCCACGGGTTGCACGCTGGCGCCGCACTACCAGCGGCCCGCCGCGCCCGTGACGGCGACTTTCCCGACGGGCGGCGTGTACGACCAGCAGCCGGGCGCGCAGGGCGCGCGCGGCGCGAACGGCCTGGCTGCCGCCGACATCGGCTGGCGCGACTTCTTCGTCGATCCGCGTCTGCAGCAGCTGATCGAAATCGCGCTGAAGAACAACCGTGATCTGCGTGTGTCGGTGCTGAACATGCAGGCGTCGGCGGCGCAGTACCGTATCGTGCGCGCGGGCCTGTTCCCGACGCTCGACGCCGCGGCTTCGCAAAGCCGGCAGCGCACGCCGCGCGATCTGCTGGCGTCGCCCAACGGCCCGACGATTACCAACACGTATTCGGTGGGCTTGAACGCGTCGTGGGAAATCGACTTCTTCGGGCGCGTGCAGAGCCTGAAGGATCAGGCGTTGGCCACATACCTCGGCACCGCGCAGGCGCGCAAGTCCGCGGAAATCGCGCTGGTGTCGCAGGTGGCGAACCAGTACATGACGGTGCTCGAACTGGACGATCTGCTGAAGGTCACGCAGAACACGCTGAAGACGGCGCAGGAGTCGTTTCGGATCACCAAGCTGCAGTTCGACAACGGCACCGGTTCGGAACTCGATCTGCGCCAGTCGCAAACGGTTGTCGAAACCGCGAGCGCGGACCTGCAGGCGCAGATGCGTTTGCGGGCTCAGGCTGACAACGCGCTGGTGCTGCTGATCGGCGAGCCGTTACCGGCTGATCTTGCGCCAGGCCTGCCGCTGAGCGACCAGAGCCTGCTCACGGATATTCCGGCGGGCCTGCCGTCCGATCTGCTGACGCGCCGTCCCGACATCATGGAGGCCGAGGAAAATCTGCTCGCGGCCAACGCGAACATCGGCGCGGCGCGCGCCGCGTTCTTCCCGAAGGTCACGCTGACCGGCAGCGCCGGCACGCTGAGCCCGACGCTCGGCGGGCTGTTCAAGCCGGGTTCGGCGGCGTGGAGCTTCGCGCCATCGATCACGCTGCCGATCTTCGAGGGCGGTCAGAACATGGCCAACCTCGATCTCGCCAACATCGAGAAGAACGTGCAGATCGCCACGTATGAAAAGGCGATCCAGACGGCCTTCCGCGAAGTGGCGGACGGACTGGCCGCGCGCGGCACGTACGACGAGCAGATCGCGGCGCTCGAGCGGGATGTCGCGGCCGAGCAGCGCCGGCTGGATCTGTCGACCCTCCGTTATACGAACGGTGTCGACAGCTATCTTTCGGTGCTGACCGCGCAGACCTCGTTGTACGTGGCTCAGCAGGCGCTGGTCACCGCGCGCATGGAACGTCTGCAGAACCTGGTCACGCTGTACCAGGCGCTCGGCGGCGGCTGGATCGAGCACAACGGCGACCATCCGCGTCCCGCCGACGCGCCGGTCGACTACGGTGCGGCGAGCGCACCGGTCGCGGCTTCGGCGGCGACGGCAGGGTAAGCGCTGCGGCTCGACGAACCGCTGAAGTAAAGCAAAAACGCCACGGCATGCCGTGGCGTTTTTGTTGATTCGCGGCGTTCGGTGCCGCTCGCCGCATCATCGCTGCATCAAAGCTCAATGCAGATCCGCCGCCCGCAGCATCTCGTTGCTCTGCGGTGCGCCGCCCGCGCTGGCGTCGAGATCGTGCCCGGCGCGGCGAAGCTCGCTCTTCGCCTTCTTCTCGCTCTTCACGCCGTTGAAGATCAGGTTCAGCGCGACCGCCGACACCGACGCGAGCAGAATCCCGCTATGTAGCAGCGGCGACAACGCCGGCGGCAGTTGCGAGAAGAAGTGCGGCGAGACGACCGGCACGAGGCCGAGCCCGATGCTGACCGCGACGATGAAGAGGTTGTGCTGATTCCTCACGAAGTCGACGCGCGACAGCACCTTGATGCCGTTCGCCGCGACCATGCCGAACATCACGATGCCCGCGCCGCCGAGCACGAACGCCGGCACCGACGCGACCACCTGCGCCATCTTCGGGAAGAGGCCAAGCAGCACGAGGATCACGCCGCCCATCGCGCAGACGAAGCGGCTCTTCACGCCGGTCACGCCGATCAACCCGACGTTCTGCGAGAACGACGTATGCGGGAACGAGTTGAAGATGCCACCGATCAGCGTGCCGAGACCGTCGACGCGCAAGCCACGCACCAGCGTTTTCTGATCGACCGGACGATCGACCATGTCGCCGACCGCGAGAAACATGCCGGTCGATTCGATGAACGTGACGAACATCACGGTGACCATCGTCGCGATCGACAGCGCATCGAAGTGCGGCAGACCGAAGTGGAACGGCATCACGAAGCCGACCCACGGCGCGTGCATGACGCCGTCCAGGTTGACGCGGCCGAGCATCAGCGCGATCGCGAAGCCCGCGACGATGCCGAGCAGCACCGAGATATTGGCGACGAACCCCCTGGCAAACCTGTTGATCAGCAGGATCAGCGTCAGCACGAGCAGCGCCAGGCCGAGATATACCGGATTGCCGTAGTCGGGATTGCCGACACCGCCGGCCGCCCAGTTGATGCCGACCTCCATCAGCGACAGGCCGATCACCGAAATCACGACGCCGATCACGACCGGCGGGAAGAAGCGCAACAGCTTGCCGACCGCGGGCGCGAGCAGAATGCCGATCACGCCGGCCGCGATCGTCGAGCCGAAGATGTCGAGGATGCCGAGCGAAGGATTGGTGCCGATCGCGACCATCGGGCCGACGGCCGCGAACGTGCAGCCCATGATGACGGGCAGGCGGATGCCGAAGATCCACAGTCCGAGCGTCTGGATCAGCGTGGCGATGCCGCAGGAAAACAGATCGGCGCTGATCAGGAAGGCGACCTGGTCTTTCGGCAGCTTCAGCGCCGCGCCGATGATCAGCGGCACCGCGACCGCGCCAGCGTACATGACCAGCACGTGCTGGATGCCGAGAGTGAGCAACTGGCCCGCCGGTAGGCGCTCGTCGCACGGGTGAACCGTGTTCGCTTGCATATCGTCTGTCTCCACCATCTCGTTTTGGGATGACTCCAAGGTATCGGGGACGAAAAGTCGCAACAAGCCCATACGTGGCTATTCCGGCATTCCCGGCGACGATATGCAGAGACCTGTTTTGAAAGGCAAATTAAAGCCACGAGTGGGACGGATCGGCCGTCGGACGCCAGAGAACCCTATGCAGTGGGGGCCGCGGGCGATGCATGGCGTGCGCGGCGCGGGTTCGTCGCGCGAGGGGATATGTGTGAGAATCAATGACGTGTATCACGCTTCACGCATAGTCCTGTTTTGATGACGCTCGCAGCACGGCGGGGTTAACCCGTGAATGGTTTTTTTTCGCGTGTTTTCCGAGCCGTTTGTTCAACGTTCGCGGCGTCTGTGCAGCTTCGCCTTTGGGCTTCGCTTTCCAACTTCGTCGCCAGTCTCGCTGGCTCCTTCTTCACCTCGTTTCAACGTCCCTGCGCTCATGAGTTTTCTCGGCATCGACCTCGGCACCGGCTCCCTGAAAGCGGCAATCGTCGACGAACATGGACGCGAGCAGGCGGTATCGAGCGTCGCTTATGCGCTCGTTACGCCGCACGCGGGTTGGGCCGAAATCGACGTCGAGACCTGGTGGAACGCACTCGTCCATGCGATGGCGGGCCTGCCGCGCGAGCTGCGTGACGGCGTGCGCGCGATTGGCTTCTCTGGCCAGATGCACGGCGTCGTGCTGCTCGATGCAAACGGCGCAGCGGTGCGGCGCGCCATGCTGTGGCCGGACTCGCGCGCGCTCGCCATGCTCGACGCGTGGCCCGAGCCGCAACCGAATCCGGTCGCGCCCGGCATGGCCGGACCGCTGCTGCGCTGGCTCGTGCTGCAAGAGCCGGAAGCTGCGCGCCGCACGCGCTGGGCGCTGCAGCCGAAGGACTGGCTGCGCGTCGCGCTCGGCGGCGCGTGCGTGACCGATGCGTCCGACGCGTGCGCGACCGCGCTCGCCGATCCCGCCGGCGCGTGGGACACGGCGCTGCTGCAACGCCTCGAGATTCCGCCCGAGTGGTTCGCGCCTGTGGCGCCGTCGTATGCGGCGGCGGGCGCGCTGTCGCCGCAGGCCGCGCAGGCACTTGGCTTACGGGCCGGTATCGTGCTCGCAACCGGCGCCGCGGATACGCCGTGCGCGGCGCTCGGCAGCGGACTCGTGCGTGACGGCGACGCGCTGCTGACGACCGGCACCGGCGGACAGATCGTCGTGCTCGCGAACGACGAGCCTGCGCCGCAAAAGGGCTTGCATCGCTATCGCGCGGCGAGCGATC
This sequence comes from Paraburkholderia sp. UCT2, assembly GCF_014397665.1. Classification (NCBI taxonomy): domain Bacteria; kingdom Pseudomonadati; phylum Pseudomonadota; class Betaproteobacteria; order Burkholderiales; family Burkholderiaceae; genus Paraburkholderia; species Paraburkholderia sp. UCT2. The sequence continues at coordinate 81,159 of NZ_VZQO01000008.1, read as the reverse complement.
ACTGGTATCGGATGGCGGCGATGCAGAACGTCGGCATCGCGCTGGAGCGGGTGCGCGGGTGGCTGTCGTTTGGGTGGGCGGAGGCTTACCGGGAGGCATTTGACGATGCGGCTGATGCAAGCGCTCATGCCGCCGCTGAAGTGGCGTCGACGCTGAGCTTCCTGCCGTACCTGACCGGCGAGCGCACGCCGTGGCTGAACCCGCAGGCGCGAGGCGGCTGGCTCGGTTTGTCGCTCGAGCATACGCGCGGCGCGATGATGCGTGCGGCGTTCGAGGGCGTCGCGTTCTCGTTGCGCGCGGGGCTCGACGCGATTCGCGCGAGCGGCGCGCCGGTGACGGCGCTCAAGCTCGCGGGCGGCGGCTCCGTCGACGCGCGCTGGCGACAACTGCTCGCCGATGCGCTCGACGTCGACCTGCATGCGGTCGATTGCCCGAACGCGGCGCCGCGCGGCGCGGCGATCCTCGGCGGTCTCGCGTGCGGCCACTGGCAGACGCGCGATCTCGCCGCGCTCGCGCCGGGCGCGAGGCGCGTCGCGGGTCCACGAGGCGATGCGGCGCTTGCTGAACGCTATGCGCGCTTCGTCGATCTGTATGTCCGGGTCGAGCCGTGGTTCGGTGGTAGCGCGCCGTGCGAAGCGCAGCGACAGCGAGGGCGTTGAACACGGTGCCGAGCGCAGCCATCGGCGACGCAGCCTTCACGCACTATGCAATACCATGACGCTTTTCGCGCGCCACGCAGTCGCCGGCACGCGATGCCATTTCGCATTCACGCACTCACGGACTCACAGACTCACAGGAGCATTGACGATGAAGACCAAAGCAGCAATCGCATGGAAAGCCGGCGCCCCGTTGACGATCGAGGAAGTCGATCTCGAAGGGCCGCGCGCCGGTGAAGTCCTGATCGAAGTGAAGGCGACGGGCATCTGCCACACCGACTACTACACGCTGTCGGGCGCCGATCCCGAAGGCATCTTCCCGGCGATTCTCGGCCACGAAGGCGCGGGCGTGATCGTCGATGTCGGGCCGGGCGTCGGCACGCTGAAGAAGGGCGATCACGTGATTCCGCTCTACACGCCCGAATGCCGTCAGTGCAAGTTCTGCCTGTCGCGCAAAACGAATCTCTGCCAGGCGATCCGCGCGACGCAGGGCAAAGGCCTGATGCCCGACGCGACCTCGCGCTTCTCGCTCGATGGCAAGCCGCTGTTTCACTACATGGGGACGTCGACGTTCTCGAACTACATCGTCGTGCCGGAGATCGCGGTCGCGAAGGTGCGTGAAGACGCGCCGTTCGACAAGATCTGCTACATCGGCTGCGGTGTGACGACCGGCGTCGGCGCGGTCGTGTATTCGGCGAAGGTCGAGGCGGGTGCGAACGTGGTGGTGTTCGGGCTCGGCGGTATCGGGCTGAACGTGATTCAAGGCGCGAAGATGGTCGGCGCGGACAAGATCATCGGTGTCGATCTCAACCCGGGCCGCGTCGAACTCGCGAAGAAGTTCGGCATGACGCACTTCATCAACCCGAACGAAGTCGAGAACGTCGTCGATCACATCGTGCAACTGACCGACGGCGGCGCCGACTACTCGTTCGAATGCATCGGCAACGTGAAGGTGATGCGCCAGGCGCTCGAATGCACGCACAAGGGTTGGGGGCAGTCGTTCATCATCGGCGTCGCGGCGGCGGGCGAGGAGATCAGCACGCGGCCGTTCCAACTGGTGACAGGCCGCGAGTGGAAGGGCTCGGCATTCGGCGGCGCGCGAGGCCGCACCGACGTGCCGAAGATCGTCGACTGGTACATGGAAGGCAAGATCAATATCGACGATCTGATTACGCACCGTCTGCCGCTCGAGCGCATCAACGAGGGCTTCGAGCTGATGAAGAAGGGCGAGTCGATCCGCTCGGTCGTGCTCTACTAAGCGAGGAGCGTCGCGATGCTCGAACTACTATCGTCGCACGCCTGCCACGGCGGCGAGCAGCGCTTTTACCGGCACGAGTCGCGCACCGTCGGTCTGCCGATGCGCTTCTCGGTCTATCTGCCGCCGCAGGCGTTGCGGGGCAATGCGAAGGTGCCCGCGCTGTTCTACCTCGCGGGGCTGACCTGCACCGAAGAGACGTTCGCGATCAAGGCCGGCGCGCAGCGCTTCGCGGCCCGGCACGGCATCGCGCTGATCGCGCCGGATACGAGCCCTCGCGGCGCGGGCGTGCCCGGCGAGAGCGATGCGTGGGACTTCGGCGTCGGCGCGGGCTTTTATGTCGACGCGACCGAGCAGCCGTGGGCGCGGAACTACCGCATGTACTCGTACGTGCGCGACGAGCTGCGCGAAACGGCGCTTGCGAACCTGCCGATCGATGGCGCGCGTCTCGGCGTCTTCGGTCATTCGATGGGCGGGCACGGCGCGCTGATGCTCGCGCTGCGCAATCCGGACATTTATCGGTCGGTGTCGGCGTTCGCGCCGATCGCGGCGCCGATGCGTTGTCCCTGGGGCGAGAAGGCGTTTGGCGGTTATCTCGGCGAGAACCGTGAAGCGTGGAAGCAGTACGACGCGAGCGAGCTGGTTTCGCACGCGACGCACAAGTTCGCGGAAGGGATTCTCGTCGATCAGGGGCTCGCGGATCAGTTCCTGCCCACGCAGCTCAATCCCGACGTATTCGAAGCGGCGTGCAAGGCCGCGGGTCAGCCACTGACGTTGCGCCGGCATGCGGGTTACGACCACGGCTACTACTTCATCTCGACGTTCGTCGAGGATCATCTCGCGCATCACGCGAAGGTGTTGCTCGGCTGAACAACGTCGTAAAACGCGGGGCAAAAAAAACGGCGGCACTTCATGTGCCGCCGTTTTTTCATTTGATCGGCGTAAGCGCCGCTCAATGCCGCTTCAACAGACTCCCGCCATACACCACCGCCGACAGCGCGGTGATCCAGAAGCTCGTCGGGCAATCGGTATAGAACGCGAGCGTCAGCCCGAGCCACGCCTGCGCGAGCGCGAACACGGCCGCGAGCACGAGACCCGTCGACAGCCGCGTGCTCAGGTTCTGCGCGGCGGCGGCCGGCCCCACCATCAGCGTGAACACGAGCAGCACGCCGACGATCTGCGTGCAAGCGGCGACGGCTAGCGCGGCGATCGCGAGAAACAGCACCGACACGCGGCGCAGCGACACGCCCTTCGCTTCGGCCAGCTCCGGCTGCAGCGACGCGAACAGCAGCGGCCGCATGATGGCCGCGAGCGCGGCCAGACTGACGACGCCCAACGCCGCGAGCACACCGAGCGTCGCTGCATTGACGCCGAGCACGTTGCCAAACAGCAGCGCCGTCACCTGCGTCGCGTAGGCGGTGAAGAAATGCAGAAACAGCAGCCCAAAGCCGAGCGACAAGGAAAGGATTACGCCGATCGCGACGTCGCGGCCGGCGAGCCGTTCGCCGAGCGCGCCCATGCCCACACCGGCCGCGAGCGTGAAGCCGATCATCCCCCAGATAGGCGAGATGCCGATCAGCACCGCGCCGGTCGCGCCGGTGAAGCCGACGTGCGACAGCGCGTGGCCCGCGAACGTCTGTCCGCGCATCACCAGAAAATAGCCGACCACGCCCGCCAGCACCGCGACGATCCCCGAGGCCGCGAATGCGTTCACCATGAAATCGTATTCAAACATCGTGCGTGTGTCCGTCGCGTAAGTCGTGCGGGTTTGGGCGACTGTGTGAGTGGCCGTGCGAATGCGTATGTCCGCCGTCCTCGTCGTGTTCGTGCTCGTGATCGTGCTTCTCGACTTCGACGCCGCCCGACATCACGAAGATGCGGCCGTTCACGCGCATCACGTCGATCGGCGAACCGTACAGACGCGACAGCACCGGCCGCGTGATCACTTCGTCGACGGTGCCGAGCGCCGCGACGCCGCTGCCGAGATACAGCACGCGATCGATCGAGTTCAGCAGCGGATTGAGTTCGTGCGCGGAGAACAGCACCGCGATGCCGAGCTCCTGCTGCACGCGCCGCACCAGTTCGACGACGCTCTTCTGGTGATGCGGATCGAGACTGATCAACGGTTCATCGAGCAGCAGCAGTTTCGGATTGCCGAGCAGGCATTGCGCCAGCAGGAGCCGCTGCCGTTCGCCGCCCGACAACTCCGACAGTGGCCGCTTCGACAGATTCGTCCCGCCGACGAGCTCGAGCACCCGATCGACGTCCGCGCGCGTTTTTGCATCCGCATGCGGCAAGCCCCAGCGATGACCATCGGCTGCCATCGCGACCAGATCGCGGCCGCGCACGCGACGGCCGGCGAGCGCGCTGCGCGTCTGCGGCATATAGCCGATCGACGCGTTGCCGCGCTCGACCGTCTGCCCGAGCACGCGGATCGCGCCGCCCACGGCCGGCACGAGGCCGAGCACCGCGCGCATCAGCGTCGTCTTGCCCGCGCCGTTGGGCCCGAGCACGCCGATGAACTCGCCCTGGTTCACGACGAAGCTGGTGTCGCGCAGGATCGTGCGGCCGCCCAGATCGAGCGTCGCGTTGTCGAGTTCGAGCACGGGCCTGTCGCCGCGCGCGGTGGGTGCGCCTGATTGCACACCTGCTGGCGTTTGATGGCCAGTCGGAATCATGGAGCCTTTCCTTGCGCGTTCGCGCTGGTCGCGCCGATCGCGCCGTTCGTGTCACCCGCCGCGAGCGCTTTCTGCAACGCATCGAGCTGCGTCAGCATCCACGTCTGATAGGTCTTGCCGGGCGGCAGGGTTTCGGTGACGCTCATCGTCGGTACCTTCGATTGTTGCGCGAGCTTCAGCATGCGTTTGGTCAGCGCCTCGGTGGCCTGGCTGTTATAGATCAGCACGCGCACGCGCCGCTCGCGCAGATCGCGTTCGAACGCGGCGATATCGGCCGCGCTCGCTTCGGTGTCGTTCATCGTGGCGAGCTGGAAGCGCTGGTTGCGCATGGCGAGGCCAATCGCGTCAGACATATAGCCGAACACCGGCTCCGTCGCCGTGACCGGCAAGCCCGCATAGCGGCCGTGCAGCTCGGCGACCTTCGCGTCAATCGGCTTCAGCGAATCGAGAAACTTCGCGAGGTCCGCATCGTACGCCGACTTGTGCGCCGGGTCAGCAGCGCTGAGTGCGTCGCAGACCGCGCGCGCGACTTTCGGCATCGTCGCCGGGTCGTACCACAGGTGCGGATTGTCGCCGCCTTTTTTGCCGACGAGGTCGGCCGCGACGATCACCGTGCGATGCGCGCCTTTCGACGCGGCCAGCAGCTTCGCCATCCACGGATCGTAGTCGGCGCCGTTGTAGACGACGAGGCTCGCGTGCTGCAACGCGCGCGCGGTGGCCGGGCTCGCTTCGAACAGATGCGGGTCCTGGTCCGGGTTGCTGAGGATGCTGGTCACGTCGACGCGATCACCGCCGAGTTGCCGGACCACGTCGCCATAAAAGTTCTCCGCGGCGACGACCGGAATTTTCGCGTCGGCGGCGAACGCGTTGTGGCCGAAGCCGAGCGCCGCGATCGCGAGCAGGCAGGTGCACAGATGGGTGCGCACAGACGTCGAACGCTTCAGCGCGCGGTGCGCTCTGGACAACATCAAGCCGATTGTTTTCATCGTTGTTTCCTGCTGGGTGAGAGTTGAATCAGCCACTCGCGGTGGCAAGGCCAAATATGGGGTGGCGCTTAGCGCGGCGCCGCGCATCTGATCACGACGAAGTGCCTGCTGCGCCGCCGGCGCCGCCAGGCTTCGCCGCTCGCGCACATGGCCCGCACAGTCCACTTAGCTCGATCACCTGACGATGCACCTCGAAGCCATGCGCCGGTGCGCTGTGCGACAGGCGGTCGGCGAGCTCGTCGCCGGGAATCTCGACGGTCGCGCCGCAACCGTCGCACATCAGGAACTGGCTGCGATGCGGCACGCCGATTTCGCAGCAGGCGACGAACGCGTTCTTCGATTCGATCCGGTGCACGAAGCCGTGCGCGACGAGGAAGTCGAGCGCGCGATAGACGGTGGTCGGCGGCATGCGACCGCGCTCGGGCGCGAGCGCGTCGAGCAACTCGTACGCGCCGACCGGCCGCTCGCTCGCGACGATCGCCGCGTACACCTGGCGGCGCAGCGGCGTCAGCGCGAGCCCCTGCGCCGCGGCGTGCGCGTCCGCATGCGCGAGCTGCATGGCGTGCTGTTCGGCGAGCGAGGTAGTCATCGGCGTGAATCTCCTGACATGGCGGCCCCCGAGCGGGCTGCAAGGTCGAAATGATATAACGTATCGCGGTTTTTTGTCAGCGGCGCGAATCTTCGCACGGCGGCACGCAGCGAACGCGTCGTGGCGACCCATGGCGCAATGGGCTTGCTCCTGCCGCGCTGCACCATCGAAATTCGTCCGCGTGCCTTGACATGATCCGGTCCGTATCCGATCATTCGATCACTAGCCGAGCAATTGTTCGCACGATGAGCGTTCGCTCACCGCGCGCCAAAATGTAAAAACGAAGCGGAGACAGGCAGTGGCACGATTGCAGGACAAAGTCGCCATTCTGACGGGCGCGGCCAGCGGTATCGGTGAAGCGGTAGCCCTGCGCTATCTCGACGAGGGCGCGCGCTGCGTGCTGGTCGACGTGAAGCCGACCGACAGCCTCGGCGGCGCGCTGCGCGGCACCTACGGCGAGCGCGTGTTGAGCGTCAGCGCCGACGTCCGGCGCCGCGAGGACATCGAGCGCATCGTCACGAGCACGCTCGGCTGCTTCGGCCAGATCGACATCCTGTTCAACAATGCGGCGCTGTTCGACATGCGCCCGCTCCTCGACGAATCCTGGGACGTGTTCGACCGCCTGTTCGCGGTCAACGTGAAGGGCATGTTCTTCCTGATGCAGGCGGTCGCGCGGCAGATGGTCGAGCAGGGCCGCGGCGGCAAGATCATCAACATGTCGTCGCAGGCCGGGCGGCGCGGCGAGGCGCTCGTGTCGCACTACTGCGCGACCAAGGCGGCGGTGTTGAGCTATACGCAGTCCGCGGCGCTCGCGCTCGCGCCGCATAAGATCAATGTGAACGGCATCGCGCCGGGCGTCGTCGACACGCCCATGTGGAACGAGGTCGACGCGCTGTTCGCGCGCTACGAGAACCGGCCGCTCGGCGAGAAGAAGCGCCTCGTCGGCGAGGCCGTGCCGCTCGGCCGCATGGGCGTGCCCGACGACCTGACCGGCGCCGCGCTGTTCCTCGCGTCGGCCGATGCCGACTACATCACCGCGCAGACGCTGAACGTCGACGGCGGCAACTGGATGAGCTGAATAAAGAGCAGGGAGCGGGCACGTTGACTGCTCTGAGCGGCGCGTCATTCCGTCAAACGAACGCAGCATCACATAACGTACGAGAAAGGAGACAACGATGAAACCAGCTTTCAAATTCGCACTGAAGGCGGCCGGTGCCGGCGCGGCCACCTGCTTCGCGCTGAGCGCATCGGCGGCGACGGTGACGATCGCGACGCTGAACAATCCGGACATGATCGAGTTGAAGAAGCTGTCGCCCGCGTTCGAAAAAGCGAATCCGGACATCAAGCTGAACTGGGTGATCCTCGAGGAAAACGTGCTGCGTCAGCGCGCGACGACCGACATCACGACCGGCAGCGGCCAGTTCGACGTAATGACGATCGGCGCATATGAAACGCCGCAATGGGGCAAGCGCGGCTGGCTCGCGCCGATCACGAACCTGCCGGCGAGCTATGACCTCAACGACGTCGTGAAGACGGCCCGCGACGGCCTGTCCGCGAACGGCCAGCTGTATGCGCTGCCGTTCTACGTCGAAAGCTCGATGACCTATTACCGCAAGGATCTGTTCGACAAGGCCGGTCTGAAGATGCCCGACCAGCCGACCTACGACCAGATCGGCCAATTCGCCGACAAGCTCACCGACAAGTCCAAGGAGCAGTACGGCATCTGCCTGCGCGGCAAGGCGGGCTGGGGCGAGAATATGGCGTACGCCACGACGGTCGTGAACACCTTCGGCGGCCGCTGGTTCGACGAGAAGTGGAACGCGCAGCTGACGTCGCCGGAATGGAAGAAGGCGATAACGTTCTACGTCGATCTGCTGAGGAAGGACGGTCCTCCGGGAGCGAGCTCGAACGGCTTCAACGAAAACCTGACGCTGATGTCGTCGGGCAAGTGCGCGATGTGGATCGACGCGACGGTCGCGGCCGGCATGCTGTACAACAAGCAGCAGTCGCAGATCGCGGACAAGGTCGGCTTCGCGGCCGCGCCGATCGAGGTCACGCCGAAGGGCTCGCACTGGCTGTGGGCGTGGGCGCTCGCGATTCCGAAGTCGTCGAAGCAGCAAGATGCGGCGAAGAAGTTCATCGAGTGGGCGACCTCGAAGGAGTACATTGACATGGTCGCGAAGGACGAAGGCTGGGCCTCGGTGCCGCCGGGCACGCGCGAGTCCACCTACGCGCGCCCCGAGTACAAGCAGGCCGCGCCGTTCGGCGACTTCGTGCTAAAGGCGATCCAGACCGCCGACCCGGATCATCCGACCTTGAAGCCGGTCCCGTACACAGGTGTGCAGTTCGTCGGAATTCCCGAATTCCAGTCGTTCGGCACGGTGGTCGGGCAGAGCATCTCCGGCGCGATCGCTGGTCAGATGACGGTCGACCAGGCACTCGCGGCCGGCAACGCGGCCGCGAATCGCGCGGTCAAGCAGGCGGGTTATCAGAAGTAACCCGGCAGGCCCGCCGCATCGACCGATGCGGCTCATGCAGCAGGGCGGCCGTTCGTCTGCGCCCGATGCGATGCGGCGCGTGTCGTGCGCCATTCAGGCACGGCACGCCGCGTCGCACATACGCGGCTCCGGCGAACGCTCCGCGCATTACCGAACAGGTGGTCCATCATGCGTCCTTTGCGCCTACCTCTGATGCAAACCCATCCCCAGACAGAAAAAGAACGCGAGGAGCGTAAGGCCAATTCGGCCCGCTGGCTCGTGGCGCCGTCGGTCGGCGTGCTCGTGCTGTGGATGGTCATTCCGCTCGCGATGACGATCTGGTTCTCGTTCTCGCACTACAACCTGCTCAATCCCGATCTGCGCGGCTTCGCCGGCTTCGACAACTACCGCTATCTCGCGACCGATCCGTCGTTCGGTCCGTCGATCGCGCATACGATCGAGCTGATCGTATGGGTGCTCGTGATCACCGTGGGCGGCGGCGTGCTGATGGCGATCCTGTTCGACCGCAAGTTCTACGGGCAGGGCGTGGCACGCCTGCTCGCGATCGGCCCGTTCTTCGTGATGCCGACGGTCAGCGCGCTGATCTGGAAGAACATGATCCTGCACCCGGTGTACGGCCTCGTCGCGCAGGGCATGCGCGCGCTCGGCATGCAGCCGATCGACTGGTTCGCCGACTATCCGCTGACCGCGGTGATCATGATCGTCGCGTGGCAGTGGCTGCCGTTCGCGTTCCTGATCCTGTTCACGTCGATCCAGTCGCTCGACCAGGAGCAGAAGGAAGCCGCGAAGATCGACGGCGCCGGTCCGTTCTCGATGTTCTTCTACATCACGCTGCCGCACCTGCGACGTGCGATCGCGGTCGTCGTGATGATGGAGACGATTTTCCTGCTGTCGATCTTCGCCGAGATCTATACGACCACGGGCGGCGGTCCGGGCAACGCGACCACCACCCTGTCGTACCTGATCTTCGCGCTGGGCCTGCAACAGTTCGACGTCGGTCTCGCCTCGGCGGGCGGTATTCTCGCGGTCGTGCTGGCCAACATCGTGTCGATCTTCCTCGTGCGGATGCTCGCGAAGAACCTGAAAGGGGAGTACGAAAAATGAGCCACGTTGCCTCCACTACGGCATCGACGACGCAGCCGGTCGCGGTGCCGACCAAATCGCCGTTCGACACGATTCGTCGCGGCATTCCCGGCGTGATCGCGTGGCTCGTCGCGCTGCTGCTGTTCTTCCCGATCTTCTGGATGACGATCACCGCGTTCAAGACCGAGCAGCAGGCCTATGCGTCGTCGCTGTTTTTCGTGCCGACGCTCGACAGCTTTCGCGAGGTGTTCGCGCGCAGCAACTACTTCGCGTTCGCGTGGAACTCGATACTGATCTCGGTCGGCGTCACACTGCTGTGCCTGATCCTCGCGGTGCCGTGCGCGTACGCGATGGCGTTTTTCCCGACGCGCCGCACGCAGAAAGTGCTGCTGTGGATGCTGTCGACGAAGATGATGCCGTCGGTCGGCGTGCTGGTGCCGATCTATCTGCTGTGGAAAAACACCGGCCTTCTGGATACCGTGTCGGGCCTGATCATCGTCTACACGCTGATCAATCTGCCGATCGCGGTCTGGATGGCGTTCACGTACTTCGCCGAGATTCCGCGCGACATTCTCGAAGCCGGGCGCATCGACGGCGCGGCGACGTGGCAGGAGATCGTCTATCTGCTGATGCCGATGGCGCTGCCCGGGCTCGCGTCGACCGCGCTGTTGCTCGTGATCCTGTCGTGGAACGAGGCGTTCTGGAGCATCAACCTGTCGAGCTCGAACGCGGCGCCGCTGACCGTGTTCATCGCGTCGTATTCGAGTCCTGAAGGTTTGTTCTGGGCCAAGTTGTCGGCCGCTTCGTTGCTGGCGGTCGCGCCGATCCTGATCGTCGGCTGGCTGTCGCAGAAGCAGTTGGTGCGGGGGCTCACGTTCGGGGCCGTCAAATGACGGCTGGCCCGGGCATCGTGCGCTATGCGTTGATCTGCGATTGCGACGGCGTGCTGATCGACAGCGAAGCGGTGGCCGCGCGCATGCTGGTGCGCGAACTCGAGGCGCGCTGGCCCGGCATCGACGCCGCGCCGGTCGTGCTGCCGCTGCTCGGGCTGCGCATCGAGCGCGTGTTGCAGGACACCGCGACTCAGCTCGGCAAACAGCTCGGCGCCGACGATATCGATGCGATCCGCCGCGCGGTCGAAGCGGCGGCGATCGAGGCGCCCGCCGTCGACGGCATCGAGATGGCGCTGACCCAGGTGCCGCTCGTCAAAGGCTGCGCGAGCAATAGCTTCCGGCCCTACGTCGAGACGGTGCTGGCGCGCACGGGCCTGAAGCGTTTCTTCGGCGAGCGGCTGTTCTGCGCCGATGCGGTGCCGAATCCGAAGCCCGCGCCGGACGTGTATCTGGCGGCGGCGCAAGGCTTCGGGCTCGCGCCGGGTGCGTGCCTCGTCGTCGAGGACAGCGTGACCGGCGTCACGGCGGCGGCCACGGCGGGCATGGCGGTGCTGGGGTTTATCGGCGGCGGTCATGCGAGCGATGCGCAGATCGATCGATTGCACGCGGCGGGCGCGCGTCATGTGTTCGAGGACATGCGGCAGTTGCCCGACCTCGTCGCGCAATGGACGCTCTCCGCGACGGCCGCGGCGCCATGAGCGCACGAATGCACGCGACGTGACACGGCATCAGGTAGCAGCATGAAGTAACGAGCAGCATCGAACGGCATTACACGGAGACACATCATGGCAAGCGTAACCTTGCGCAACATCAGAAAGGCCTACGACGAAAACGAAGTGATGCGCGACATCAATCTCGACATCGCCGATGGCGAGTTCGTCGTGTTCGTCGGGCCGAGCGGTTGCGGCAAATCGACCCTGATGCGGATGATCGCGGGCCTCGAGGACATCACGGGCGGCGATCTGAACATCGACGCCGTGCGCATGAACGACGTGCCGCCGGCCAAGCGCGGCATCGCAATGGTGTTCCAGTCGTACGCGCTGTATCCGCACATGACGCTGTACGACAACATGGCGTTCGGCCTGAAGCTTGCCGGCGCGAAGAAGCCGGAGATCGACTCAGCCGTGCGCAACGCGGCGAAGATCCTGCACATCGACCATCTGCTCGATCGCAAGCCGAAGCAGTTGTCGGGCGGGCAGCGTCAGCGCGTCGCGATCGGCCGCGCGATCACGCGCAAGCCGAAGGTGTTCCTGTTCGACGAGCCGCTGTCGAATCTCGACGCCGCGCTGCGCGTGAAGATGCGCCTAGAGTTCGCACGCCTGCACGACGAGTTGAAGACGACGATGATCTACGTGACGCACGACCAGGTCGAGGCGATGACTTTGGCCGACAAGATCGTCGTGTTGTCGGCGGGCAATCTGGAGCAGGTCGGCAGTCCGACGATGCTGTATCACGCGCCGGCGAACCGCTTCGTCGCTGGCTTCATCGGCTCGCCGAAGATGAACTTCATGGAAGGCGTCGTGCAGTCGGTGTCGCATGACGGCGTCTCGGTGCGTTACGAGACCGGCGAGACGCAGCGCGTGTTGGTCGAGCCGGGCGCGGCCAAGCAGGGCGACAAGGTGACGGTCGGCATCCGCCCCGAGCATCTGCACGTCAGCACGACCGAGGATGGTATCGAGGCACGCACGATGACGGTCGAATCGCTCGGCGATGCCGCGTATCTGTACGCGGAGTCGAGCGTCGCGCCCGATGGTTTGATCGCGCGGATTCCGCCGCTCGAACGGCATGCGAAGGGCAATACGCAGAAGCTGGGCGCGACGCCCGAGCATTGCCATCTGTTCGACAGCGAAGGTAAGGCGTTCCAGCGCAAGATTGTGGAGGTGCTGGCGGCTTGATCGCGCGATGACGCATTGCATAAGCAGGCGGCGCACGCAAGGCGCTGTCCGCGGAAGGAGTTAGGCGCGTTCGCTTCCCAAGGTGAAACGAACGCACGAAAAACCTACCGGACGGCGGGGAGTCGTCCGGTTCGGGGAAAACGAGGTTACTCGCTCATGAGACGCTTAAGTTCATTGAGAAAAGACTCGGTGGTGTGTCCCCACAGTGTCGGATCAAAACCCGCTCCATAGCCTGTTTCGAACGCAGAATCCAGATCGGTCGAGTGCTCATCCATGAACGAATTGATTTCACGAATCAAATCCGAATATGTGTGGGGACTGTCCTTCTTGTAACAAGCCACGATTTCGGCAATGGTTTCGCCAAACAGGTCAAAATCCTGACCAAAATACACGTGAAATATGCGGCGCATCGCCGGGTAGCGTTCGGGCGACATCGTTTCCCTTCAGTCAATGTAAGCGGTAAGCACGTAATATGACATGCCATTATAGGGTTCGTACTTTAGAAAGACTGTAACCCTGTTCATCTTCGTTAGCTTTCCTGTTGCCCTCGATATCCCATATCCAACGTCACCCGCGACGTGCTTAATCAGTGTGAGAGTAATATCTCGCGTCGGATTCTGCGCCCACGTGCGGATTCTACCTACGTTTGAAGACATAACTTCCGATATAGCCCATTCCGCAGTCCCGCGGCTTGTGAACGACGACACGATTTTCCGCTTCGGCTCATTTACCAATCTTTCCCGCAACTGCGCTTCGGTCCGTCCGACATGTTTCAAGAGCGTATGTCCACCGATCCGGCTGCCCGCCTTCGCCTCATGCATGTCCAGGTTGATCCGGCCCATCGTGACGCGCGCAGCGCGTGCCGCCTTGATCGAGCCGGCAAAGCCGAATGGCACGGCGATATCGAGCGACAGGCCGATATTGTTCGCCATGTCGGGGCTCGCCCTCATCGCTTCAGCGAGTTTCGTCGTGCCCTGCTGGGTCAGCGTGGCCGTATCCTGACCAGTCCAGACCTGCCGCAGGCCCGCCGCCGCCGAGTCCGAACCATGTACCCCGAACACGACACAGCCGGCTTTGCTCGCCATCGTCGGGTCGGGCAAAACGCACAGCGCACCCGCACCGACCATTTCCAGCACGCCGCCGACGAGCTGTAACCCGCCCCAAAGCCGGTTGGAAAGCATCTCGGTCTGGCTGATCGACTGGCGGGATAGCACGGCCGCGAGTTGCGGAGCGCTCAGTACAACCTTCACTCCGTCGGCGTTATCGGCACCGGGCATATAGAAACCCTCTTATGTTTTTATGGGGCTTCGATGCTGCCTTGCTGACCATCTCTCAAGATTCGGATAACTCCGAATTTTCCGTAGCTCGATGCACGGACCCGTTCTGCATCGGGCGGGACCAGGCGCAACATCACGCACGCCGCGATTTTCCGGTCATATCCTGTCCTGCATCACTACAGCGGGCCGCTACGCCAGACTTTCCCCTTCTCTCCGAATCATCCTTCGCCCATAGCCGGACAGTGAATCCACCGGTTAATGTGAAAGTCCGAGAAAAAAGAGAAGGGGACTTTTTGCATGTCACAGGTGAATGAGTCAGACGGCGTCCGCGTCGTACTGAGCGCCCCGCAAATGGCGGCCGTTCTGGTTCGTCAGTCGATTAGCCAGACTGAGATGCTTTCGAACCGTTCATGGGGCGGTTTGCAGGTTGTCGGCGGAGTATTGGAAATGGTCGGCGCGGGTGCGTTATGCGTGCTGCCAGAGCCGACGATGGCAAGCAAGGCCGGGTGCATTGTGTTTGGCGTGCATGGCTCGGATACCGCAGCAGCAGGTCTGCGACAGGTTTGGACCGGGCGAGATTCCTCCACGCTGATCCAACGCGGTATGGCGAAGCTGGCCGAAACTATGAAGGCCAGCCCCGACATGGCCAACAATATCGGCCTGTCGCTCGATATCGCAGTGTCGGCAGGCGTGGCGGGATCGATCAAGGCAGTGCGGGCGTCCGAGATCACATTGGGCCGGATCAACTTGATGATGCACGAAGCGAAGACGGGCAGCGGGATTGGCGGGCACACGCTGCTGAAACATGTGGGGCGTACTGAGGCACAATTGTCAGAGAGATTGTTGAAGGAACCGTGGCGAGATCGGGTCTCGTCATTTGCGAATATTGCTGCGGCGGAATGGGCCATCTCGGAGACGATGCAGGCGAACGCCATTGCGATAAAGTCGTGGGTTGCTTCACCATCACGAGATTTAGCTTTAAAGAAAGATGTCGGGAAAAATGTTGGCTACACCTTGTTCAAAAAATCAGAAAAATTGATAAGTTCGAGCAAGGTCACTGTTATTCTTCGACATCAGGCATACAATGGAATGCCATACTATATTCTCACCGCTTATCTGGATGCCTAATTTAGGGAAGTGAAAATGAGTTTAATCGCGGATATCCTCGCGGCGAGAGGCCCAACGATGGTTAGAATTTCCAATGTACTGGACTATTCAAATGACCTGTCCCTGGTACTGTCCAAATTCGGCCTGACTCAAGATGAGGCGATGCTTGTGCGGCATGATAGAGCCGGGGCCATTGCTATTCTCACGAACCTGCTATGGAAAGGGCAGGCTTATGATTGTGAATGCATGGGCAGGAGTAAAGCGGAAGAGCTTGCTGAAAAAATAATTTCTGAAAATGAATCAAAAGAAAGTAGGTATTTTTCAAACAAGGAATCACCGTCATCGGATTCGTGGAATGGTCTTACGGGCTCGACCTTTGACTCAGGTATTGTGATAAGTAGTGGGGATGGTCGATATTTCTGTATCTGGCTTGAAGATGAAGATTAATTTGACGTCTTCAGTTAAGTCATGAAAAACCAGTCAACTTATCCAGAGCTTGGTCATTTCTTCGGAGCCTACCTCAATCAGGATTACGACCTTTCAGGAGACACACTCGCGGAGGTCGTTGAATGCTACAAACAGGGGACGCCTGTGGACGCGCATGAAAGGATGCGCTGTCCGAGATAGAGTGATTCAAGGGCGAACATCCAGACCTGGACGAGGCATTTGAGGAGGCTTACGGCCAAGATTGTTCGCCAGACCTGTGAGGTCACACAACCGCCTCGCTTCTTGTGGAGTTGAAGCAGATCCCGAGCGAGTAAGACTCTCGGCTACGCCAACTTACGGCGCGTCTACACCAATCGCGCCCGCTTCTTCTGCGGGCACCGTTTCACGCCTCCAACGCCGCCCGCGCGCACACCTCGTCGGTAACGAGCCCCGACAGCCACCCCCCCTTGAGCACCGCGATCAGCGCCTCGCGCTTACGCAGCCCGCCCGCGAAGCCGATGGTCGGCCGGCGCGGCGGCGTGTCGAGCGCAATGCTCGTCACGCGTCGGCCGGTCGGCGATTCGACGTGCGCGCCGGCCGCATCGATCGGCAGGCCAAGCATTTCGGCGACCGCGCCGTTGTGCATCAACTCATTCACCTCGCCTTCCGTGATGAAGCCGTCCTCGTGCAACGGACAGGTCATCCCAATGTTGCCGATGCCGACGAACGCGACATCGGCCTGCGCCGACAGCGATTCGACGATCCGGTACAGACGGTGATTGCACCACTGCGCGCGCTCGGCCTCGCTGTCGGCGAGCAGCGGCGCGGGCAGCAGAAAATGCTTGCCCCCGGTCTTTTCGGAAATGTGCAGCGCGACGTCGTAACGGTTCGAGGAGCCGTCCTGCGCGATCGCGCCGACCATCGATACCAGCCGATGCTGCGGACGGTCTAGCTGCGCGATCTGATCGACCGCGGCCTTCAGCGTGCGGCCGCTGCTGACCGCGACGACCATCGGCTTTTCCTCGCTCAGATAGCGCTCCATCACCTGCGCGCCGGCTACCGCGAGCTTACGGTCGACTTCCTCGGAGGTATCGCCATCAATCGGCACGATCTCGCACATGCTGAGGCCATAGCGCTTCGACAGCTGATCGGCGAGCGACAGGCAATCAGCGAGCTTGTGATCGACCCGCACGCGGATCAGGTTCTTTTCGACCGCGAACGCGACGAGCCGCTGCGCGACCGGCCGCGATACCTGCAGCTTCTCGGCGATTTCGTTCTGGGTATTGCCCGCGACGTAATAAAGCCACGCGGCGCGTGTGGCGAGATCGAGTTTTTCTGTGGACCTGGGCACGATGAGGTTTCGGTTGAAGTGCGCCGATGATAGCGGCCGGCGGCGCGTCTGTCGCGCGGGCCGGCCGCGGTTGACGCTCAGGCGAGCGGTGCGCGCGCGGGATCGAACAGCGGCCGTACGTGGCGATACAGCGCGCGATACGCTTCGAGCCGCGTGCGCAATTGCGCGTGGCGGCGCGGATTCGGCGTGAACTCCTTTTCGACAGGCGGCTTGGTCAGCACGGTGGCCGGCTCGCCACCGGCGGCGAGCCAGCCGAGACGCGCCGCGCCGAGCGCCGCGCCGGTTTCGCCGCCGCCGTGCTTGACGGTGACGGTGTCGAGCGCATCGGCGAGCAACTGGGCCCAGTAGTCGCTGCGTGCGCCGCCGCCGAGCAGCGACAACACCTTCGCCTCGGTGCCGGCCGCGCGCAGCGCGTCGAGGCCGTCGGTCAGCGCGAGCGTCACGCCTTCGAGCACCGCGTAGCCGAGCAGCGCGCGGTCGGTTGCGTGAGTCATGCCGAAGAATACGCCTTGCGCATAGGGGTCGTTGTGCGGCGTGCGCTCGCCCGACAGATACGGCAAAAAGAGCGGCGCGGTGGTCAAGGCCTCG
Source organism: Paraburkholderia sp. UCT2 (assembly GCF_014397665.1). Classification (NCBI taxonomy): domain Bacteria; kingdom Pseudomonadati; phylum Pseudomonadota; class Betaproteobacteria; order Burkholderiales; family Burkholderiaceae; genus Paraburkholderia; species Paraburkholderia sp. UCT2. The sequence continues at coordinate 63,877 of NZ_VZQO01000008.1, read as the reverse complement.
GCGGGCAGCGCCTCGATTTCGGCGAGCAGCGTCGGCTCGTCGGTCGACGTCAGCTTGCAGACCCAGCGCAAACAGCTCGCCGCCGACAGCACCACGCTCATCTGATGCCAGCGGTCCGGGATCGCATGACAGAACGCGTGCACGGCGGAGGCCGGGTTCGGCCGGAAGCTGTCGCCGACCACGCACAGCACGCCCGAGGTGCCCAACGACACGAAGCCGTCGCCCGGTTGCGTCGCGCCGATGCCGATCGCGCTGGTCGCGTTGTCGCCGCCGCCGGCCGCGACGATCACGTCGTCGCGCAGGCCGAATTCGCGCGCGAGTTCCGGCAGCAGCGTGCCGGCCGGCGCGCTGCCTTCGCGCAGCGCCGGCATCTGCGCGCGCGTCATGTTGCAGGCCGCGAGCAGCGAATCGGACCAATCGCGTTTCGCGACGTCGAGCCACAATGTGCCGGCCGCGTCCGATGGATCGGACACCTTGCCGCCCGTCAGTTGCAGGCGCAGATAGTCTTTCGGCAGCAGCACGCAGGCAGTCCTCGCGAAAATCTCCGGCTCGTGACGCGCGACCCACAGCAGCTTCGGCGCCGTGAAACCGGGCATCGCCAGATTGCCGGCGACGCTGTGCAGTTCCGGCGCGCGCTCGGTCAGCTCCGCGCACTCCTTGTCGCTGCGCATGTCGTTCCACAGGATCGCGGGCCGCAGCACGCGGTTTTCCGCGTCGAGCAGCACCGCGCCGTGCATCTGCCCTGACAGGCCGATGCCGCGAATCTGCGCAAATTCGTCGGGATGACGCGCGCGCAACGCGGCGAGCGCCGTGCGCGTGCCGGCCCACCAGTCTTCGGGATTCTGCTCGGCCCAGCGCTGGTGCGGACGCGAAACGGTGAACGGCGAGCCTGCGGTGCCGATCACGCGGCCGTCGGAGGCGAGCAGCAGAACTTTCACTTCGGACGTGCCGAGGTCGATGCCAAGGTACATGGGAGCGAAACCTTCGTCGTTGGGGATGCGCTACTTTAGCGGTTCATCGCGCGCGCTGTCATGCGCATTAAGCCTGGCTAGTCGCGCCGCGTTCGGCGAGCCATGCGTCGACCCGCGCGAGCGCGCCCGCGAGCGCCGCTTCGAGCTCGGGCGTCTGCGCCATGCCGCCCCACAGCAGCCGGTCGGCGGCGAACGCGCGCAGCGGATCGGGCGCCGTGAAAAAGGCGTGCGCGACGCGCTCTTCCATCACGCCGTCCTGATACGCGTAGGGCAGCTTGCCCGTGTGCCAGCGTTCCAGAAAGCGGAAGAACAACGCGGGCAGCATCGCGCTCGCCGCCGGCGTGACGCCGCGCTCGAAGCATTCGGCGAGTGTCGGCGCGATGAAGCCGGGCAACTTCGAGAAGCCATCGGCGGCGACGCGCTGGTTCGTGTCGAGGATATGCGGGTTGCTGAAGCGCTCGAGCACGACGTCGCGATAGCGTTCGAGATCGAGCGGACTCGGTGTCAGACACGGGATCACGTCCTCGGTCACGTAGTCGTACGCGAACTGGCGGATGTCGGCGTCGAGCGTGCCTTCGTGGATGTAGTTCAGGCCGACCAGCGTGCCCGCCCACGCGATGCAGCTATGCGTCGCGTTGAGAATGCGGATCTTCGCTTCCTCGTACGGCAGCACCGAATCGACGAGTTCCGCGCCGACCTTCTCCCAGGCCGGCCGTCCCGCGATGAAGCGGTCTTCGATCACCCACTGGATGAACGCCTCGCCCATCACCGGACTCGCGTCGTCGACGCCGGTCGCGGCCTTCACGCGCTCGCGCACGTCGGGCGTCGGACGCGGCGTGATGCGATCGACCATCGAACACGGGCATGACGTGTTGTCGTCGAACCATTGCGCGAGTTCGTTCGCGCCGCGTCGTTCGAGAAACTCGCTCATGCCCGCATGGAAGCGCTCGCCGTTGCTGCGCAGGTTGTCGCAGGTCTGCAGCGTGACGGGTCCCGCGCCGCGCTTCACGCGCGCGTCGAGAATCGCCGCGAGCGCGCCGTAGATCGTCGTGTGGCCGCCGGCGAGGTCGGCGGCGAGATCGGCATTCGCGGTGTCGAGCCGGTCGTGTTCGTCGAGGTAATAGCCGCCTTCGGTCACGGTGAACGCGATGATCTTGCAAGCCGGATCGGCGCCCGCTTCGATCAGTCCGTCGAGGCTTTCGCTCCACGGCAGCACGCGCTCGATCGAGCGGATCGTCTCGTAGGCGCGCTCGCCTTGCGGCGTGACGGTTTCGAGCGTGTAGACGCCGTTCTGCGCGGCGAGCGCTTCGAGCACCGGGTTCATGTCGCCGCGGATATTGCCCACGCTCAGCGACCAGCGCGGCTCGCCGGCCGTGCTCGCTTCGTTCAGCCGGTGCAGATACCACGCCTGATGCGCGCGATGAAACGATCCCGCGCCGATGTGCAGGATCACGTGTGCGGCCGCGCCGCTGCCTTGCCCGCTGTTCATGTTGTGTCTCCAAAAACTTGTCCGCGGCGCTCGCGGCGCGCGTTCTGTGCGTGCAGAGCATTTGCTCTGTGTGTGAGCGAATGATCGTACCCGGAGAAACGAAAGTCAAGGCAAGGGGCGGGCTTTTGATGGCGCAGCGCGGCATGGGCGATGCGCCGGCGGGAGCGACGAGCGCCCGAGGCGAGAGAACGAGTCGCGCCGCTCATATTGCATTGCATCAAATTTGACCGTGCGCGCGTCGGGGCTAACCCGAATACAAAAAAGTATCGGTCCGCGGTTTCTTTTAAAGTGGTCGCCAACGCGTTTGGCGGTTACTTTTCGCTTTACAAGATCAAGATCGGCGGCGCCTCCCGCGCGCCGCTTCATGGAGGCAGACAGTGCAACCTGATCTCGAAATCGTGGCCGTACGCCACGACGAATCGTTCAAAGTGTGGTCGCATGGCTATCCGTATCGCACGGTGCGCTGGCACTTTCATCCGGAGTACGAAATCCATCTGATCGTCGCGACGACCGGCAAGATGTTCGTCGGCGATCACATCGGCAGCTTCGCGCCCGGCAACCTCGTGTTGATGGGGCCGAACCTGCCGCACAACTGGGTCAGCGACGTGCCCGAAGGCGAGAGCGTCGCGCAGCGCAATCTGGTCGTGCAATTCGGCCAGGAGTTCGTATCGAACTGTCTCGAGAGTTTTCCGGAGTGGCGTCAGGTCGAGGCGTTGCTCGCCGATGCGCGTCGCGGCCTGTCGTTCGGTCTGGAGACGTCCGCGCAGATCAAGCCGCTCTTTCTCGAACTGCTCGCGGCGCGCGGGCTGCGCCGGCTCGTGCTGTTCATGTCGATGCTCGAGATCCTGATCAACGCGCCGGATCGCGACACGCTCGCGAGTCCCGCTTATCAGGCCGATCCGACCAGCTTCGCGGCGACCCGCATCAACCACGTGCTCGCGTATATCGGCAAGAACCTCGCGAACGAGTTGCGCGAGTCGGAGCTTGCGCAACTCGCCGGCCAGAGCGTCAGCGCGTTTTCGCGATATTTCCGCCGCCATACCGGGCTGCCGTTCGTGCAGTACGTGAACCGCATGCGCATCAATCTCGCGTGCCAGTTGCTGACCGATGACGAACTGAGCGTGACCGACATCTGCTTCAAGGCGGGCTTCAACAACCTGTCGAATTTCAACCGGCAGTTCCTTGCGATGAAGGGCATGGCGCCGTCGACGTTTCGCCGTTATCAGCAACTGAACGATGCGAGCCGCGATGCTTCCGAGCAAGCGGCCGCGCATGGCAGGGGCATCGACAACGCGCCGGCGATCGTGCTCGCGCCGGGCTTGCCGCGTAGCGGCGTCGCGTACCCGGTCACATAGTGCCCGCCCGGTAGTTCACCGCTTTATTCCACTCGCGTTTCAACACGCATCGATCGCGCTGTGCGCCCACAGCGCGAGGGGGCGTGCTCACTTCAAAAAATGGAGACAACCATGAAGCCGTCTACTCTTTCGCTCAACCCTTCGATGATGTTCGCGCGCCGCGTCGCCGCGCTCGCGTTCGGTTTGTCGCTAGTCGCTGTGTCGGCAGCGCAGACCGCGCAGGCCGCGCCGCTGAAAATCGGCATGACGTTCCAGGAACTGAACAACCCGTACTTCGTGACGATGCAGAAAGCGCTGAACGACGCGGCCGCGACGACCGGCGCGACGGTCGTCGTCACCGACGCGCATCACGACGTCAGCAAGCAGGTCAGCGACGTCGAAGACATGCTGCAAAAGAAGATCGACATCCTGCTCGTCAATCCGACCGACTCGACCGGCATCCAGTCGGCGGTCACGTCGGCGAAGAAGGCGGGCGTCGTCGTGGTCGCGGTCGATGCGAACGCGAACGGTCCGGTCGATTCGTTCGTCGGCTCGAAGAACTACGACGCGGGCGTGATGGCGTGCGACTACCTCGCGAAGTCGATCGGCGGCAGCGGCGAAGTGGCGATTCTCGACGGCATTCCGGTCGTGCCGATTCTCGAACGCGTGCGCGGCTGCAAGGCGGCGCTCGCGAAGTCGCCGGGCGTGAAGCTCGTCGATACGCAGAACGGCAAGCAGGAACGCGCGACCGCGTTGTCCGTCACCGAGAACATGATCCAGGCGCATCCGAATCTGAAGGGCGTGTTCAGCGTGAACGACGGCGGCTCGATGGGCGCGCTGTCGGCGATCGAATCGTCGGGCAAGGACATCAAGCTGACGAGCGTCGACGGCGCACCGGAAGCGATCGCCGCGATCCAGAAGCCGAATTCGAAATTCGTCGAGACGTCCGCGCAATTCCCGGCCGACCAGGTGCGCATCGCGCTCGGCATCGCGCTCGCGAAGAAGTGGGGCGCCAATGTGCCGAAAGCGATTCCGGTCGACGTGAAGATGATCGACAAGAGCAACGCCAAGGGCTTCAGCTGGTAACGCAAGCGCAGGCTGCCGCGCGTGCGGATCATGCGCGGCGGCGCGCGGCACAGGAACATGCGATGGACACGATTCTGAAGCTCGACAACATCAGCAAGAGCTTTCCCGGCGTGAAGGCGCTGCAAGGCATTCACCTCGAGATCGCGCGCGGCGAGATTCACGCGCTGCTCGGCGAGAACGGCGCGGGCAAGTCGACGCTGATGAAGATTCTGTGCGGTATCTACCAGCCGGACGAAGGCACGATCACGCTCGACGGCGAGCAACGCCACTTCGCGAACTATCACGACGCGGTGGCCGCGGGCGTCGCTATCGTGTTTCAGGAGTTCAGCCTGATTCCGTATCTGAACGCGGTGGAGAACATGTTTCTCGGCCGTGAATTGCGCAACCGCTTCGGTCTGCTCGAACGCGGCAGCATGCGGCGCGCGGCGGCGCGGATTTTTGAGCGGCTTGGCGTAGCGATCGATCTGTCGGTGCCGATCCGGGAACTGTCGGTAGCGCAGCAGCAGTTCGTCGAAATCGGCAAGGCGTTGTCGCTCGATGCGCGCGTGCTGATTCTCGACGAGCCGACCGCGACGCTGACGCCCGCCGAGGCCGCGCATCTGTTCACGATCATGCGCGAGCTGAAGCAGCAGGGCGTCGCGATGATCTTCATCTCGCACCACCTCGAAGAGATTTTCGAGGTGTGCGACCGCATCACGGTGCTGCGCGACGGCCAGTACGTCGGCACGACCGAGGTCGCGCAATCCGACGTGAGCCGGCTCGTGCAGATGATGGTGGGACGCCGCATCGAAAGCAGCTTTCCGCCGAAACCGGCGCCGCGCGCCGATGCGAAGGTCGTGCTCGACGTCGTGCGCTTGCAGCTGTTCAAAGACAGCCCCGAGCTGAGCTTCACGCTGCGCGAGGGCGAGATTCTCGGCTTCGCGGGACTCGTCGGTTCGGGGCGCACCGAGAGCGCGCTCGCGGTGATCGGCGCGGACCGTGCGTACGCGAAGGAAATTCGCGTCAACGGCGCGGCCGCGAAGCTCGCCGATCCGGCCGATGCGCTGCGCGCGGGCGTCGGCATTCTGCCCGAGAGCCGCAAGACCGAAGGGCTCATTACCGAGTTCTCGATCAAGCAGAACATCTCGATCAACAACCTCGGCAAGTACCGGTCGCTACGTTTCTTCATCGACCAACGTAGCGAAGCGCGCGCGACCGCCGACATCATGAAGCGCGTCGGCGTGAAGGCCCCAACGATGCACACCGAAGTCGCGACGCTGTCGGGCGGCAATCAGCAGAAGGTCGTGATCGCGCGCTGGCTCAATCACCACACCAACATCCTGATCTTCGACGAACCGACACGCGGCATCGACGTCGGCGCGAAGGCCGAAATCTATCTGCTGATGCGCGAACTGACCGCGCGCGGCTACTCGATCATCATGATCTCGTCCGAGTTGCCGGAGATCGTCGGCATGTGCGACCGCGTCGCCGTATTCCGGCAGGGCCGCATCGAAGCGCTGCTCGAAGGCGACGCGATCGAATCGAATGCCGTGATGACCTATGCGACCGCCGGTTCGCTCGGAGCCTCTCATGAACATGCCTAATCCTTTCTCTTCGCCGAAAACATCGAGTGTCAACAGCGACACGCCGGGCGCGCCGGTGCGCTTCACGTGGGCCGCGCTGAAACGCTCGACACTGTTCTATCCGTTCATCGGCCTGCTGGTCGTCTGCATCGTGATGGTGTTCGCGAGCGACAGCTTTCTGTCGGCCGCGAACATCGAGAACGTGCTGCGCCAGGTGTCGATCAACGCGATCATCGCGGTCGGCATGACCTGCGTGATCCTGACGGGCGGCATCGATCTGTCGGTCGGATCGGTGATGGCGCTTTCGGGCACGCTGTCGGCCGGGCTGATGGTCGCCGGCATGAATGGGGTGGCCGCGCTTGCGGTCGGCCTCGCGGTCGGTCTCGGCTTCGGCGCGGCCAACGGCTTTTTCGTCGCGTTCGCCGGCATGCCGCCGATCATCGTCACACTCGCGACGATGGGTATCGCGCGCGGCCTCGCACTGATCTACACGGGCGGCTACCCGATCGACGGTCTGCCCGACTGGGTCAGCTTCTTCGGCAGCGGCAAGATTCTCGGCGTCCAGGCACCGGTCGTGATCATGGCGGTGATCTATCTGATCGCGTGGGTGCTGCTCGAACGGATGCCGTTTGGCCGCTATGTGTACGCGATCGGCGGTAACGAGCAGGCGACGCGATTGTCCGGCGTGCGTGTGGCGCGCGTGAAGCTGATCGTCTACACGATCGCCGGCTTGACGTCAGCGTTTGCCGCGATCGTGCTGACCGCGCGCCTGATGAGCGGCCAGCCGAACGCGGGCGTCGGCTTCGAACTCGACGCGATCGCCGCCGTCGTGATGGGCGGCACGTCGATCTCCGGTGGGCGCGGCTCGATCATCGGCACGCTGATCGGCGCGCTGTTACTCGGCGTCCTGAATAATGGCCTGAACATGGTCGGCGTGAATCCGTACGTGCAGAACGTGATCAAGGGCGGAATCATTCTGCTCGCGATCTATATCAGCCGCGAGCGCAGAAAGTAACGCTCGCTTCCCCACATCCCTCTTTTCGCAGGACCATGCAATGACGACTCAATCCGACCAGCGGAACATGACCGCCATCGTCTGTCATGCACCGAAAGACTATCGCGTCGAGCAGGTACAAAAACCACGCGCGCGCGCGCACGAACTCGTGATCCGCATCGCCGCGTGCGGCATCTGCGCGAGCGACTGCAAATGCCATTCGGGCGCGAAGATGTTCTGGGGCGGCCCGAGCCCGTGGGTCAAGGCGCCGGTGATTCCGGGCCACGAGTTCTTCGGCTATGTCGAGGAACTGGGCGAAGGCGCGGCCGAGCATTTCGGCGTGCAGAAGGGCGAGCGCGTGATCGCCGAGCAGATCGTGCCGTGCGGCAAGTGCCGCTATTGCAAATCCGGTCAGTACTGGATGTGCGAAGTGCACAACATCTTCGGCTTTCAGCGCGAGGTGGCGGACGGCGGCATGGCCGAGTACATGCGCATTCCGCCGACCGCGATCGTCCACAAGATTCCCGACGGCATCTCGCTCGAAGACGCCGCGATCATCGAGCCGCTCGCGTGTGCGATTCACACTGTCAATCGCGGCGATCTGCAACTCGACGACGTGGTCGTGATCGCGGGCGCGGGGCCGCTCGGTCTGATGATGACGCAGGTTGCGCATCTGAAGACGCCGAAGCGGCTCGTCGTGATCGATCTGGTCGAAGAGCGGCTCGCACTCGCGCGCGAATATGGCGCGGACGTGACGATCAATCCCCGGAAGGACGACGCGCTCGCGATCATCCATTCACTGACGGACGGCTACGGCTGCGACGTCTATATCGAAACGACGGGTGCGCCGATTGGGGTGAATCAGGGGATGGACCTGATCCGCAAGCTCGGGCGCTTTGTCGAATTCTCGGTGTTCGGCGCGGATACGACGCTCGACTGGTCGGTGATCGGCGATCGCAAGGAACTCGACGTGCGCGGCGCGCATCTTGGGCCCTATTGCTATCCGATCGCAATCGATCTGCTCGCGCGCGGACTCGTTACGTCGAAGGGCATCGTCACGCACGGCTTTTCGTTGGAAGAATGGGACGAAGCGATCAGGATCGCGAACTCGCTCGATTCGATCAAGGTGCTGATGAAGCCGCGCGCGTGAATCTGGGGCGCGGCGTTTCAACGGAGACTCTATGAACTACGTCATCGGCGTCGATATCGGCACGCAGAGCACGAAGGCGCTGCTGGTCGACGAGCAGGGCGCGATCGTCGCGCAGCATGCGTCGAGCTATCAGCCCGATACGCCGAAGCCATTGTGGGCCGAGCAGTGGCCCGCGGTGTGGCTCAAGGCCGTGGTCGAATGCGTGGCCGCGTGCGTGAGCGAGGCGAAGGCGGCCGGCATCGCGCCGGGCGCGATAAAGGCGCTGTGCGTGAGCAGCCTGTACGGCGGCTCGGGCATTGCGGTCGACAACGACATGCGGCCGCTCGCGCCCTGCCTGATCTGGATGGACCGGCGCGCGACCGCGCAGGTCGACTGGGTGCGCGAGAACGTCGATCTCGAACGGCTCTATACGATCACCGGCAACGGGGTGGACAGCTACTACGGTTATACGAAGATGCTGTGGCTGCGCGAGAACGAGCCGGACGTGTGGGCGCATACACGCTATTTTTTGCCGCCGAACGCGTACGTGATCTACATGCTGACCGGCGAGGTCGCCGTCGATCACAGCTCGGCCGGCAATATCGGCGGCGTCTACGATATCGCGCGGCGCGACTGGTCGGACGAAGCGCTCGACATGCTCGGCATTCCCGCGACGATGATGCCGGAGCGGCTCGTCGAATCGTCGGAGGTGGTGGGCGGGCTGTTGTCGCAATGGACCGCGCAGTTGGGGCTCGACGCGGGCACCGCGATCGTCGCGGGTGGCGTCGATGCGGCGATGGCCACGTTCGCGGCCGGCGTCACGCGCGCGGGGCAGCACGTCGCGATGATCGGAACCAGCATGTGCTGGGGTTACATCAATCAGCGTGTCGATGCACGGCACGGTTTGATCAGCATGCCGCACGTTTTCAACGGGCAGCACGACATCTACGTATTCGGCGGCGCGATTACCGCGGGCGCGTCGGTCACTTGGTATCGCGAGCAGTTCTGTCATGCGGAGATCGAGGCCGCGCGCGCGACACCGCATGGCGATCCGCATCGGCTGCTCGAAGAGAGCGCCGCGCAAGTGCCGGCCGGCGCCGACGGCGTGCTGTTCCTGCCGTATCTGATGGGCGAGCGCAGCCCGGTGTGGGATGCGAAAGCGAGCGGCGCGTTCGTCGGGCTGTCGCTGTTTCATACGCGCGCGCATCTGTATCGCGCGGTGCTCGAAGGCGTGTCGTTCGCGCTGAAGCACAACATCGAGGCGGGGCGCAAAGGCGCGCAATCGCTCGACGACATGCTGATCGTGGTCGGCGGCGCCGCGCATTCGGACCTGTGGATGCAGATCATCGCCGACGTCACCGGCTATCCGGTCTACACGATCGAGCAGGACGTCGAAGCCGCGATGGGCGCCGCGCTGCTCGCCGCGCTCGGCGTCGGCCTCGTGTCGCGCGAAGCGGCGCAAGGCGGCTGGGTCACGCTGATCGAGCGCGCGCAGCCCGACGCACGGCGCATGGCGCTATACAAAGAGCGCTTCGGCGTGTACACGGACCTCTATCCGGCGTTGAAGCCGGTCATGCATCGCTTGCAATCATCATGAACGCTACTTTCGATTTTTCCGGCCGCTCGATTCTGGTGACGGGCGCCTCCAGCGGCATCGGCCGCGCGACGGTCGAGGCGCTGTGCGCGAGCGGCGCGTCGGTCGTCGCGGCCGCGCGCAACGTGAACGAGCTCGCGCGGCTCGCCGAGGAAACCGGCTGCGAGCCGTTGAGGCTCGACATCAGCGACGAAGCCGCGATCGACGAAGCATTGGCCTCGCTCGAACCGTTCGACGGTCTCGTCAACTGCGCGGGCATCGCGTTGCTCGAACGCGCGGTGGAAACGACGGCCGCAAGCTTCGATCGCGTGATGGCGGTGAATGCGCGCGGGGCGGTGCTGGTCGCGAAGCACGTCGCGCGTGGCATGCTCGACGCGGGGCGCGCGGGCAGCATCGTCAACGTGTCGAGCCAGGCCGCGCTCGTCGCGCTCGACGATCATCTGAGCTATTCGGCGTCGAAGGCCGCGCTCGATGCAGTCACGCGCGCGTTGTGCATCGAGCTGGGGCCGTACGGAATTCGCGTGAACAGCGTGAACCCGACGGTCACGCTGACGCCGATGGCGGTGCTGGCGTGGAACGATCCTGTCAAACGCGATCCCGCTTTGCAGGCGATTCCGCTCAGGCGCTTTGCCGAATCGGCGGAAGTCGCCGCGCCGATTCTGTTTCTGTTGAGCGACGCGGCGTCGATGATCAGCGGGGTGTGTTTGCCGGTCGATGGTGGTTACACGGCGCGCTAGCGGGTGTCAGGCACTGCCGGTTGCCGGGTGAAATGGAAGTACGCGGAGGCCCTACCAGACGGTGTGGGGCCGTCCGCGGTGCGAGGAAACGCAGGCTACTCGCTCAGAAGAAGACGCTTAAGCTTGTCAAGGAAAGCCTCCGTGGTCTGCTCCCACGCCGTCGGATCGCACTGGTAGCCAAATTCCTCCTCGAAGGCCGCGTCAAGATTTCCAGCATGATCGCTCTTGAACCGGTCTATGTCGGCCACCGTCGCGTTGATCATGTCTGGCGTGCATCCGCTTGCACAAGCCCGGACCAACTCTCCAATTGTGTTTCCCCAGTAGTCGAAATCTTCATTGAAGTAGCCAAGGATCAATTGATCCAGATTGTCGTATCTCATATATCGATATTCACTCGAAATCAGTTCACGGAAGCCCTACTAACTGACGGGGGGCCGTCCGGTGCGAGGAAAATCAGGCTACTCGCTCAGGAGAAGACGCCTAAGTTTGTCGAGAAAAGCCTCAGTGGACTGCTCCCACGCCGTCGGATCGCACTGGTAGCCAAAATTCTCCTCAAAGGCAGCGTCAAGATTTTCAGCATGGTCGCTCTTGAATCGGTCTATCTCGGCCACACCGTCGCGTTAATCTCTTCCGGTGTGCATTCGCATGTAAAAGACAAAACCACTTCCTCAATTGTGTTTCCGAACAAGTCGAAATCTTCATGGAAGCGGCCACAAATCAATTGATACAAATTTTCGTATCTCATAGATCGCTGTCCATGCGGAATCAACGCTGAGCGACGCGGCGTCGATGTTCAGCGGCGTGTGTGCCGATCGACGGAGGCTGCACCGCGCGCTAGCGGGGGGCGGGCACTGTCGGTTGCCAGGTGAAATGAAGGTAGACGGAAACCATATCAGACGGCATAGGGACGTCTGGTGGGAAGAAGCACAGGCTTACTCACTTAGAAGGAGACGCTTAAGCTCGTCAAGAAAAGACTCGGTGGTGTGACCCCACAGCGTCGGATCGAACTGCCTGCCGAATTCCTCCTCGAACGCAGCGTCCAGATTTCCAGCGTGATCTCTCTTGAACCGGTCTATGTCGGCCACCTTCGCGTTAATCATTTCTGGCGTGCATCTGCTTACACAAGCCCGAACCAACGCTTCAATTGTGTCTCCCCAGTAGTCGGAATCTTCATTGAAGTAGACTCCGATCAATTGATCTAGATTGTCGTAGCTCATGTATCGGTATTCATTCGAAATCAGTCACTGAGCATGGCTGTGAGAATGTAGTACGGCATCCCGTTATACGTTTCGTATTTCAAGACAACCCATACTTTACTGCTATCCACCAACGTGTCGGTCTTTCTGACCAGTGCGTAACCCACTTTTCTTCCGACGTCCTTCTTCAGCCTAAGAGGCTCCCTCGGTGCTTTTGTCCATGCGTTAATCAGCAAGGCATTTGCGCGCATCGTTTCCGATATAGCCCACTCCGCCTCCTCGAGATTTACGAAAGACGATACTACGCGTTTTGTCGGCTCCAGCCTGAGTCTTTCCCGCAACTGCGCTTCAGTCCGACCGACATGTTTCAAAAGCGTATGTCCGCCAATCGAGCTGCCCGCCTTCGCCTCATGCATGTCCAGCTTGATCCGGCCCATCGTGACGCGCGCAGCGCGTGCCGCCTTGATCGAGCCGGCAAAGCCGAATGGCACGGCGATATCGAGCGACAGGCCGATATTGTTCGCCATGTCAGGGCTCGCCTTCATCGCTTCAGCGAGTTTCGTCGTGCCCTGCTGGGTCAGCGTGGCCGTGTCCTGACCAGTCCAGACCTGCCGCAGGCCCGCCGCCGTCGAGTCCGAACCATGTACCCCGAACACGACACAGCCGGCTTTGCTCGCCATCGTCGGGTCGGGCAAAACGCACAGCGCACCCGCACCGACCATTTCCAGCACGCCGCCGACGACCTGTAACCCGCCCCAAAGCCGGTTGGAAAGCATCTCCGTCTGGCTGATCGACTGGCGGGATAGCACGGCCGCGAGTTGCGGAGCACTTAGTACAACCTTCACTCCTTCGGTGTTATCGGCACCGGGCATATCGAACCCCTCTAATGTTTTTATGGGGTTCCGATGCTGCCGTGCGGACCGTCGCTCAAGATTCGGACAACTCCGAATTTTCCGTGGCCCGATGCACGGTGCCTGTTCTGTATCACTGCAAGTAGTGATGGCTTGCTCTTTGTTCCCCGCCAGGATGCCAGGTTTGCCCGGGAAGTGCCTTACACGCGCTAACCGTTACAGCATCGTCCGCACGTGCCACAGCTCGGGAAACAGCACGACGTCGAGCATCTTGCGCAGATACTGCGCGCCGCTCGTGCCGCCGGTGCCCTGCTTGAAGCCGATGATGCGCTCGACCGTCGTCACGTGGCGGAAGCGCCACTGGCGAAACGCATCCTCCAGATCGACGAGTTCCTCGGCCATCTCGTACAGATCCCAATGCTCGGACGGATTGCGATACACCTCGAGCCACGCCGCTTCGACCGATGCATCATGTTCGGTCGGCTTCGTCCAGTCGCGTTCGAGCCGCGCGGGCGAAATCCTGAAGCCGCGGCGCGCGAGCAGCCTCACCACTTCGTCGTAGAACGACGGCGCTTCGAGTGATGCCTTCACTTGCGCGTACACGTCGGCGCGATGCGCGTGCGGCTTCAGCATCTGCTCGTTCTTGTTGCCGAGCAGGAATTCGATCTGCCGGTACTGATACGACTGAAAGCCCGACGAACGGCCGAGGTACGGCCGCATCGCCGTGTATTCGGACGGCGTCATCGTCGCGAGCACGCTCCACGCCTGCACCAGCTGCTCCATGATTCGCGACACGCGCGCAAGCATCTTGAACGCGGGCGGCAGGTCGTCGCGATGCACGGCCGCGAGCGCCGCGCGCAGTTCGTACAGCGCGAGCTTCATCCATAGCTCGCTCGTCTGATGCTGGATGATGAACAGCATCTCGTTGTGATCCGGCGACAACGGATGCTGCGCGTCCAGCACCGTGCCGAGCGACAGATAATCGCCGTAGCTCATCGACTCCGAGAAGTCGAGCTGCGCGTCGTGCCAGCCGCTGTCGGCCGCGCTCGCGGACGGCGCCGACGCCGTCCGTCCGTGCCCGAACGGGCAGCCTTGTGCCGCCGGTTCTTCTGGCAAGCCCGGCGTGTGCATGTGATCGGTCATTCTGTCGTCCTCAGGTAACGGCGCCGCGCTGGGCGAATTCAGGGGCCCGCCAGGCCTCGCGAGTGAGCACGTCGCGCAAGATTTCGACGGCGTCCCATACGTCGACGAAGCGCGTGTACAGCGGCGTGAAGCCGAAGCGCAGCACGTGCGGCTCGCGATAGTCGCCGATCACGCCGTGCGAGATCAGCGCCTGCATCACCTCGTAGCCGTGCGGATGTTCGAAGCTCGCGTGCGAGCCGCGCTTCGCATGCTCACGCGGCGTCGCGAGCTTCAATGGAAATTCGCTGCAACGTGTCTCGACGAGTTCGATGAACAGATCGGTCAGCGCGAGCGACTTCTGGCGGACCGCCTGCATAGACGTTTGCAGGAACACGTCGAGCCCGCATTCGACGAGCGCCATCGACACCATCGGCTGCGTGCCGCACAGGTAGCGGCCCACGCCGTTGTCGGGCTGATACGTCGGGTTCATCTCGAACGGCGCGCGATGCCCCCACCAGCCCGACAGCGGCTGCGCAAACTCGTTCTGGTGACGTCTGGGCACCCACACGAACGCGGGCGAACCGGGACCGCCGTTCAGATACTTGTACGTGCAGCCGACCGCGTAGTCGGCACCGACGCCGTTCAGATCGACCGGCACCGCGCCCGCCGAATGCGCGAGATCCCACAGCGCGAGCGCGCCCCTGTCGTGAATCAGCTTCGTCAGCGCGGCCATGTCGTGCATGTAGCCGGTGCGGTAGTTCACGTGCGTGATCATCGCGATCGCGGTGTCCTCGCCGATCGCGTCGGGCAGTTCGGACGGATCGTCGACGAGGCGCAGCTCGTAGCCGCGATCGAGCTGCTCGATCAGGCCCTGCGCGATATACAGATCGCTCGGGAAGTTCGAGCGCTCGGACACGATCACGCGACGCTTCGGATCGCGCGCATTGGCGAGCCGCACGGCGGCCGACAGCAGCTTGAACAGGTTGATCGAGATCGTGTCGGTAATCACGACTTCGTCTTCGGCCGCGCCGATCAGCGGCGCGAGCTTGTTGCCGAGTCGGCGTGGCAGCGCGAACCAGCCGGCATTGTTCCAGCTGCGGATCAGTCCTTCGCCCCATTCGGCGGCGATCACGGTCTGCGCGCGCTGCGCGGCGGCGGCCGGCGGCACGCCGAGCGAGTTGCCGTCGAGATAGATGGTCGTCGGCGACAGCGCGAACTGGTCACGCAGCGCTGCGAGCGGTTCGGCGCTGTCGAGCGCCACGGCTTCATCACGATGGTTCATGGTGGTTCGATGGGTTGGGTTGTCGGGTTGATCGCTCGCCGGGGAGCGTGGCTGAGCGCGAACCGGGCAGTGCACGCAGCACCGCGCGCACCGGGCTCGCGTCGAGCGCGGTCAGCTTCAGCGGCAGCGCGATCAGTTCGTAGTCGCCGGGTTCGACCGCGTCGAGCACGATGCCCTCGAGAATCGCCATCCGGTGCGCGCGAATGCGGTGATGCGCATCCATCGTCTTCGATTCCTGCGGATCGAGCGACGGCGTGTCGATGCCGAGCAGCGTCACGCCGCGCGCGGCGAGCAGGTCGACAGTCTCGGGCGCGACCGCGCAGAACGCACTATCCCACTCGCGCGTCGGCGCTTTTCTGTAAGTGCGCAGTAAGACTCGCGGCGGCAAATCGTCGAGCGAGCCGGCCAGATGTTGTGGCGTCACAACAGGCGATGCGCCGATACAGTCAATCACTCTGCATAAACCGAGATATGCGTCGAGCGGCACGTTGCCGATTGCGGCGCCGTCGGCGTCGTAGTGCAGCGGCGCATCGGTATGCGCGCCGGTGTGCGGCGAGATCGTCAGACGCGCGACATTGACCGGCGAGCCAGCCTCCATGCGCCAGACGCGCTCGATGCCGACCGGCGTGTCGCCCGGCCAGACGGGCGTGGCGGTATCGACGGCGGGGGTGATGTCCCAGAGTGCTCGCATGACGGTGTCGACGGTTGGTGACTATCTCTAAATGATAGAGGTCAAGCTGTGAAATGTGATTGCGAAAAAATCTCCTTACCAGCCGCGTCTTGGAACATAATTTGAGTCAAACCGGAAAGGGAGACCGAATATGAACGCGATCTCGCTCGACGCCACCGATTGCCGTATCTTGACGGTGCTTCAGCAGGAAGGACGGATCAGCAATCTCGACCTGGCGGAGCGCATCTCGCTCTCGCCATCGGCCTGTCTGCGACGCCTGCGTCTGCTGGAAGAGCAGGGCGTCATCGAACACTACCGAGCGTGCCTGAACCGCGAAGTTTTGGGGTTCGAGCTGGAAGCGTTCGTGCAGGTATCGATGCGCAACGACCAGCAGAACTGGCACGAGAGTTTTGCCGAAGCGCTGCGCGACTGGCCCGAAGTGGTCGGCGCTTTCGTCGTGACCGGCGAAACCCACTATCTGCTGCGCGTGCTCGCGCATAACCTCAAGCACTATTCGGATTTCGTGCTCAATCGCCTGTACAAGGCGCCGGGGGTGATGGACATCCGCTCGAACATCGTGCTCGAAACGCTGAAGGAAGATTCGGGCGTGCCGGTGTCGCTCGTGAAGAAGAACAGCGGGCACGGAGCCACGCATAGCGACCGTTGAGGATGATGAGGGCGGGGCGCGCCGTTTTCGACGCGTCCGACCGACAGGCGCTACAGACGCCAGCGAAGCGCCGCGCCGCTCAAAGCGGCTTCAGGCCGTGGAACTGCGCGCTCTGGAACACGAGCGGCAGCATGTCCGCGGCATTTTCGTGCACACCGCAGCGCTCCACTTCGCCGACGAAAATCACGTGGTCGCCCTCCTCGTAGCGGCTGCGGTTATGGCATTCGAACCACGCGAGTGCGCCGTCGAGGACCGGCATGCCGCTGTCGCCCGCCGCGTGCGACACGCCCTCGAAGCGGTCGCCCTTCACGGTCGCGAAGCGCTTGCACAGATCGAGCTGCGTCGAGGCCAACACATTGATCACGTAGTGACTGTTGGCGCGGAACACCGGCATCGACGCGGAGCGCGTCGCGAGACTCCACAGCACGAGCGGCGGAGAAAGCGACACCGAGTTGAACGAACTGGCCGTGATGCCGATCAGTTGGCCGGATGCGGCGCGCGTCGTAATCACGGTGACGCCGGTCGCGAACTGGCTGAGCGCCTGTTTGAACGCGGACGGGTCGAAGTTGGGTGGGCTCGCGCGCTTCATCGGGGCGAGGCCCCCGTCGCGCGCCGTGTGAAAGAACGACTGCAGCGCGAATCAAGGCGCGAATTGAAGCGTATACCCGCGCGGCGGGAAGCGGATGTTTCGAAAGTCATGGTGAAAATCGTTGATTTCCGCCAATTTTAACTGCAATCGCCGCGCGCGCCGCACCACGATGCGTGCGGTGCGTGGCAGCCGGGCGGCTGCATCGACGATCTCCTCGAAAGGCTGCACCCGAAAATTTGCCGATCGTGCCGGATCGAGGCGCGGGCGCGGCGCCTGCGTGTGTGAGGCACGGTTATTCACACGTCGCGTGCCGGCGTTTCTATACTCGATATCTGCACGGCCGGATTTGCGGTCATTGCGCGACGGGTGCCTGACTCGTGCCTGACTGCGCCTTTCGGAACGCGTTTTCGGCCATATATTCGGATGCGGTGGCAGATACGGCGGCGCTACGCAGGCCGGCTGCCGATCATTGTGTGAATCTGATCCTGGGGTGAAGCTTATGAACGAGACAGCAACGCTCGGCGGTGGATGTTTCTGGTGCCTCGAAGCGGTGTATCTGGGCGTCGAGGGCGTCAATGCGGTGGAGTCGGGTTATGCGGGCGGTCACACGCGCCATCCGAGCTACGAGCAGGTCTGCGACGGCGACACCGGTCACGCGGAGGTGGTCAAGGTCGACTTCGATCCGGCCAAGATCAGCTATCGCGAGATTCTCGACATCTTTTTCGCGATCCACGATCCGACCCAGCTGAACCGGCAGGGCAACGACGTCGGCACGCAATACCGCTCGGTGATCTTCACGCATTCCGACGCGCAGCGCGAAACCGCGCTGCAGGCGATTCGCGAGATCGGCGAACAGCGCATCTACGACGGCAAGCTCGTGACCGAGGTGCTGCCGCTCGGCGACAACTACTGGCCCGCCGAGGCTTATCACCAGAACTATTTCGCGCAGCATCCGAATCAGGGCTACTGCTCGTTCGTGGTAGCGCCGAAAGTCGCGAAATTCCGCCAGAAGTTCGCGCATCGGATCAAGGCGGGTTAACGGCGCAGCGCGAGGATTGGAGTCGGCAACGGGCGGATGCGTGAGACCGCCCCCTGCTGTTCGTCACTGCGGTTCCTGTGCTTGCGATGGCACCTCGTCGCCGTTATCGCCGCGTCCCTGCGTGACACGCACGCAGGCTTCGACGATTTCTTCGGCCAGTTTCACGCAGCTGAGCGGCGCCGATCCCTCCGCCTTGTTGTTGACCGCGATCACGACCGGCTGACCGGCGAGCGCGTAACGCGCGGCCAGTTCGGCGAGCGACGCGCGCGTCGCCGGATCTTCGTCGACGAGCCGGTTGAACGGCTCGTACTTCGCCTTCGCCTGTTCGTACTTGAAACCGCCGTGCAGGCTCCAGCGCACGATCAGCGGACCGGCCGGCTCGCCATCGAGCAGCGCGAGCGCCGCGGCCTGGCGCAGCGGATCGGGCATCCGCGCATGAATGCCGACGCAGTAGCGCACGCCAGCCGTCTTCAGCATGCGGATGAAGCGCGGCGTGAGCAGGCTCGCGTCGCGAATCTCGACCGCGTAGCAACTGCCGTCGGGCAGCTCGGGCAGCGCGTCGAAAAACTCTCCCAGTCGTTCGATGAATACCGCCGGCTGCGCGAGCATCTGATCCGGCAGCGGCGAGAACTGGAACACCAGCGCGCCGGCCTTTGCGCCGAGGCCTTCGAGGCAGGGCGTGACGAAATCGTCGAGCGCCATCCGCGCGTTCAGGAAGCACGGGTTCAGCGACACCGGCTCGCCGCGCTCGGCGCGCACGGTGGCGTCGGTGATCGTCATCGGCGCCTTGACGATGAAGCGGAAGTGCTCGGGCACCTGCTGCGCGTAGCGCAGGTATTCGGTGACCGTCAACGCCTGGTAGAACGAGCGGTCGATGCTGACCGTCTTCAGCAGCGGATGTGCGCCGTACGCACTCAAGCCCTCGCGCGACAGTTTGCTGTTGCTGTAGTCATCGCCGTAGACGATGCCTGTCCAACCCGGGAACGACCATGTCGACGTGCCGAGGTGGATCTGCGGCGGCAATTGCGCCGCGAGCGCGAGCAGCTCCGGCGACGGCGGTGCAGCGAGCACGTCGCGGCTGCGGCGCCTTTTCGGGGCGCCGGCGGAGGCCGGGGCGGAGTCTGGTTCAGGAGCGGGGCTGTCGGGCGGGGTGTCGGCTTCGAACAGCGACGCGGGGGCGTTGGAAATTGCGGTCTTCGGCGTGCGCTTGTGCTCTGGCTGCGCGGCAGCGCTTGGGCCGAATCGGCTTCACGTGCGGACATGGCCGGCGCTTCTGCCGCGGCCTCCACCGGCATCCCGAACAGATCGAACTGCTGCGTGGCCTGATGCGCCGCATCGTCCGCGCTGCCGTCCTTGCCGTTCAACGGCTCTTCAACGTCACTCGTCCTGCTCTGGTCCATCAATGTCCGGCCTGCTGTTCATCAGAATTGCGCCGCGGCGCGCGCTCCATGCACGCCGCCGCGGCGCGACCGGTCACAAACCGGGTCACAGCCGGGTCACAGCGGTTTTTCGTACATGTAGCGGCGCGACCACGGCAGGGTTTTCGCGCTGCGGCCGGCTTTGCGGCACACCACCTGGAAAATCGACACGTCGTCGTTTTCGAACGCATACGCGCAGCCGGCCAGATACACGCGCCAGATGCGGAATTTTTCGTCATCGACGAGCTTGCGCGCCTCGTCTGCGTGGGCTTCGAAATTTTCCGCCCAGATGTCGAGCGTGTGCGCATAGTGACGGCGCAGGCTTTCGACGTCAACCGGTTCGAGCCCGCCGCGCTGCATCGCTTCGAGCGCGAGGCTGATGTGCGGCAGCTCGCCGTCCGGGAACACGAAGCGGTCGATGAACTCACCGCCGCCGAGCGCGGTTTCGCCGCTATCGGCGTCGCTCGACGTGATGCCGTGGTTCATCGCGATGCCGTCGTCGGCGAGCAGATCGTGCATCTTCTGGAAATAGCCGGGCAGGTTTTTGCGGCCGACGTGCTCGAACATGCCGACGCTCGTGATGCGGTCGAACTGCCCCTTGATGTCGCGATAGTCCTGCAGGCGGATATCGATCTGGTTTTCGAGGCCCGCCGCTTTCACGCGCGCGGTGGCGAGATCGAACTGGTTCTGCGACAGCGTGACGCCGACGCACTTCGCGCCGAACTTCTGCGCGGCGCGCAGCACGAGCGCGCCCCAGCCGCAGCCGATGTCGAGCAGACGCTGCCCGGGCTGCAGCTGGATTTTGGTCAGAATGTGATCGATTTTCTTCAGCTGCGCGGTCGCGAGGTCTTCGGTGCCGGTCTCGAAGTACGCGCACGAGTAGACCATGTTCTCGTCGAGCCACAACCTGTAGAACTCGTTCGACACGTCGTAGTGATACTGGATCGCTTTCTTATCCGACGTCTTCGAGTGATTGAAGTAGCGCCGCACGCGCGCGAGCTTGCCGGCGCTCGTCACGGTACTGCGCGCGAGCTGATAGCCGATATTGATGATGTCCGACAGCTTGCCCTCGATGTCGATCTTGCCTTTGACATAGGCTTCGCCAAGATTGTCGAGGCTCGGTTCGAGCAGATAGGGCAGCGCGGTTGCGCTCTTCACGTGTAGCGTGACCCGGGGCGCGGCGAACTGCCCGAAGTCGTGTTGCTGGCCGTCCCACAGCACGAGGCGTGCGGGCAGGTTAGCTGTGGTTTTGACATCTTCAACCCACTGCGCCAGCTTTTTCTCCCAGAACATGTGATCTCTCCGTGTTCGTTGATTTAAAGCAAAGCTATGTGGATCGCGACACGGCGCGGCGCATTCCGCGGGCCGCGCAACGCAATCCCGCCGACGCGCGCCGCTACGTTGGCGCCGCCGCCGGCCTCATTCGTCCGGTCATCGACGGTCAGGGCGACAGGCGTGCGATCAGCCAGTTGGCGCTTTCTTCCGCGCGCGTGTAAAGCAGACGATCGTGCAGCCGAGACGGCCGCCCCTGCCAGAATTCGATCGCGTCGGGCACCAGACGGTAGCCACCCCAGTGCGGCGGACGCGGAGGATTTTCGCCATATTGCAGGCTGATTTCGCGTTCGCGTACTTCGAGCTGCGAACGGCTTTCAATCACCTGACTCTGATTCGATGCCCATGCGCCGATCCGCGAGCCGAGCGGACGAGACGCGAAATACGCGTCACTGTCTGCCTCGCTCGTTTTGACGACGCGGCCCTCGATGCGCACCTGGCGTTCGAGTTCGATCCAGTGAAACAGCAGGCTCGCGTAGGGGTTCACGTTCAGTTCGCGGCCCTTGCGGCTTTCATAGTTGGTGAAGAATACGAAACCGCGCTCGTCGACGCCCTTGATGAGCACGATGCGTGCCGAAGGCCGGCCGCGCGCGTCGACCGTGGCCAGCGTCATTGCATTCGGCTCGGGCAGCTTGGCGTCGATGGCCTGCTGGAACCACGTGTCGAATTGACGGAACGGATCGCGGTTGACGTCGGCAACGTCCAGTGAACCCAGCGAGTAGTTTTTTCGAAGCTCGGCGAGTGAGATCATGTTCTTATGCGAACGCTACAGTGTGGGCCAAGTATAGCTAAGGCGTCAGGTTTTTGCGCGTGAGCGGAGCAACGTATGGCGCGGCGCATGTTGCGCCAGCGCAAGCCTGCAACATCGCGTCACTGCTCGTGGTCCTGCGCGGCTGTTTTCACGTGTTCAGGCAAAATACGGGCTGCGCGCCCCATTTGCCAGAGCAATTTGCCCAGGCAATTTGCCAAAGCGCCGCCGCCTGCTTTGTTCCGCCTGTGTTTTCGAGCCCTGCCATCATGTCCAGCACCACCGCGCAATCCGATCTTACTACCAGCCTCGACGCGAACGAAACCGCCGACCGCGCGCGCCGTTTCGGCGGCATCGCCCGTCTGTATGGCGCGCCCGCGCTCGCCGCATTCGAGGGTGCGCACGTCGCGGTGATCGGCATCGGTGGGGTGGGGTCGTGGGTCGCGGAGGCGTTTGCGCGCAGCGCGCTCGGCACGCTGACGCTGATCGATCTCGACAACGTCGCGGAAAGCAATACGAACCGGCAGATTCACGCGCTCGACGGCAACTACGGAAAACCGAAGGTCGAAGCGATGGCCGAACGCATCGCGGCAATCAATCCGTACTGCGAGGTGCGGCTGATCGAGGACTTCGTCGAGCCGGACAATTTCGCGGCCACGCTCGGCGACGGCTTCGACTATGTGATCGACGCGATCGACAGTGTGCGCACGAAGACCGCGCTGATCGCATGGTGCGTCGAGCGCAAGCAGCCGCTGATCACGGTCGGCGGCGCGGGCGGTCAGCTCGACCCGACGCGGATCCGCATCGACGATCTCGCGCTGACCATCCAGGACCCGCTGCTGTCGAAGGTGCGCGGGCAGTTGCGCAAGCAGCATGGCTTTCCGCGCGGGCCGAAGGCGAAGTTCAAGGTGAACGCCGTGTATTCCGACGAGCCGCTGATCTATCCGGAAGCGGCCGTCTGCGATATCGATGAAGAAGCCGAGCACGTGAGCACGTCGCCGGGGCATACGGGGCCGGTCGGCTTGAACTGCGCGGGGTTTGGCTCCAGCGTGTGCGTGACCGCGAGCTTTGGTTTTGCGGCCGCGGCGTACGTGTTGCGGGAGCTTGCGAAGAAGGCGACGGTTTAGGTGGCAGCCCGGGCGGCGGTTTCAACCGCGCTGACCCAGGCTGCCATCGGGCAAAACATCACAATCGATCAATACAACGACGCGCTCAGCCTGCGCCGCCACTGCGACACCAGCTCCGGCTGATGCGCGGCCAGATCGAACACCGACAACATCGTCTTGCGGCCGATATCGTCGCGGAACGCGCGGTCGCGTTGCACGATCGCGAGCAGATGTTCGAGCGCCTGCGCGTATTTGCGTCGCGCGATAAACGCATTCGCAAGATCGAAGCGTGCTTCGAGATCGTCGGGGTTGCCGGCGACACGCGCTTCGAGCGCATCGGTGGGCGGCAGGTCCGCGGCGGCGTCCACCGCGTCGAGCCGCGTCTTGATCGCGTTGAAACGCGCGTCGATGCCTTGCGTGGTTTTCGGCGACAGCAGATCGACTTCGTTGCGCGCCTCATCGATGCGGTTGTCTTCGAGCAGTAACTCGATGCGGTCCATGCGCGCGTCGTCGAAGCCCGGGTCGTACGCGAGCGCCGCTTGCAGCAGGTCGTAGGCGTCGTCGCGGCGGCCTTCGGCGAGCGCGGTCTGCGCTTCGATGCGCGCGGCCGGCGCCCCTTGCGGCACGAGCCGGTCGAGGAACTCGCGCAGCTGTCCTTCCGTCAGCACGCCGACGAACTGATCGACGGCCTGGCCGTCGGCGAACGCGATCACGTGCGGAATGCTGCGCACCTGGAAGTGCGCGGCCAGCTCGTGGTTCTCGTCCACGTTGACCTTCACGAGCTTCCATTTGCCGGCGGCTTCGGCTTCGAGCTTTTCGAGCATCGGGCCGAGACTCTTGCAGGGGCCGCACCACGGCGCCCAGAAATCGACCAGCACGGGGGCCAGCATCGACGCCTTGATGACGTCCTGTTCGAAAGTGGCCAGAGTGGTGTCCATTGCGTCCTCGTCGATAGAAACGGTTCGTGGTTAGCTGGGGCCGAATCGCACTAATTCAATGCCCGCCCTGGCGCGCGGCCCGGCGCCGTCACTTGCGCTGCGGCAGCGGAATCCATTCGGTTTCGCCGGGCACGTGGCCCATTTCCTGATTGGTCCACGCGAGCTTCGCGGCTTCGATCTTCTCGCGCGAGCTCGCGACGAAATTCCATTCGATGAAGCGCTCGCCGTCGAGCTTCTCGCCGCCGAGCAGCATCGCGCGCGCGCCGTGCGTGCTCGCGAGCGTGACGGTTTCGTCGAGCGCGAGCACGGCCATCTGGCCCGCTTCGAGCGGCGTGCCGTCGATCTCCAGATCGCCTTCCACCAGATATACACCGCGCTCCTCGTGCTCCGGTTCGAGCGCGAACGCGCTGCCCGGCGTGAAGTCGGCGGCGACGTACAGCGTGCCCGAAAACGTCGCGACCGGCGACACCGCGCCGAACGCGGCGCCCGCGATCACGCGCAGCGTCACGCCGTTGCGCTCGACGACCGGCAAGCTCGCCGCCGCGTGATGCGCGAACGACGGCTCGGCGTCTTCATCGGCGAGCGGCAGCGCGACCCAGGTCTGGATGCCGTGAATCGTCTGGCCGCGCGCGCGGTCTTCCGGCGGCGTTCGCTCCGAATGGACGATGCCGCGCCCGGCCGTCATCCAGTTGACGTCGCCGGGGACGATCTTCTGCTCGGAGCCGAGGCTGTCGCGATGCATGATCGCGCCGTCGAACAGATAGGTGACGGTCGCGAGGCCGATATGCGGATGCGGGCGCACGTCGAGGCCGCTGCCGGGTTCGAGGGTCGCGGGGCCCATGTGGTCGAAGAAAATGAACGGGCCGACGAGGCGCGCCGCCATCGCGGGCAGCACGCGCCGCACGGTCAGATTGCCGATGTCGCGTAAGTGCGGTTTGAGGACGGCTTTGATCGAGGAAGTCATGGGCAGGCTCGACGGGAAAGTGGAAGGAGAAGGCTCGGATGGTCGATTCTACTGCGCGTCGCGCGCTGCCGACGGCAACGGCGCACGCTCGCCATGAGCGGGCGCAACGAAGCGAATTTGCGGCCTCCGTTACACTGCCAGATCGAACCATTTCTTTGGAGACCCGGATGTCGCCCAGGGACTTGCTGCTCGCGCTGATCGTCGTGCTCGCGTGGGGCGTCAATTTCGTCGTGATCAAGGTCGGCCTGCACGGCGTGCCGCCGATGCTGCTCGGCGCGCTGCGCTTTACGCTCGCTGCGGTCCCGGCGGTGTTTTTCGTCAAGCGGCCGCAGATGCCGTGGCGGTGGCTGTTCGCCTACGGCGCGACGATCTCGTTCGGGCAATTCGCGTTCCTGTTCTCGGCGATGTACGTCGGCATGCCGGCGGGGCTTGCATCGCTGGTACTTCAGGCGCAGGCGTTTTTCACGCTGATCTTCGCGGCGCTGTTTCTGCACGAGCGCTTCCGTTTGCCGAACGTCGCGGGTCTGCTGATCGCCGCGGCGGGGCTTGCGGTGATCGGCCTGCAAGGCGGCCACACGATGTCCGTCGCTGGTTTCCTGCTGACGCTGTGCGCCGCGTGCATGTGGGCACTCGGCAACATCGTTACGAAGAAGGTTGGCAAGGTCGATTTGGTCGGACTCGTCGTGTGGGGGAGCCTGATTCCGCCGCTGCCGTTTTTCGCGGCGTCGTTCGTGTTCGAAGGGCCGCGCGAGATCGCCGCCGCGCTGACCGGTATCAGCGCGCTGTCGATCTTCGCGATCGTCTATCTGGCGTTTATCGCGACGCTGCTCGGCTATGGCTTGTGGAGCCGTCTGCTGTCGCGCTATCCGGCGAGCCAGGTCGCGCCGTTCTCGCTGCTGGTGCCAATCGTCGGACTCGCGTCGGCGTCGCTGCTGCTCGGCGAGCAACTGTCTGCGATGCAGGTGGCGGGCGCGTTGCTCGTGATGGCGGGGCTCGCGGTCAACGTGTTCGGCGGCTGGGTCGTGCAGCGCTTGATACCGGCACGCTGAGCAACCGTTGCACCACGCGTCGCGAGCGTGAATAAAAAAACGGCCGCGAGGCCGTTTTTTTATTGCTTCGTGTGTGCCGACATCACGTCATGCGGCTCTTCGCGAGCGGCGGATTCGCCGCGAAATAGCGCTTGATGCCGGTCAGGATCGCGCTCGCCATCTTGTCGCGATACGCGTCGTCGTTGAGGCGGCGCTCTTCGTCCGGATTGCTGATGAACGCGGTCTCGACGAGGATCGACGGAATGTCCGGCGCCTTCAGCACCGCGAAACCGGCCTGCTCGACCGAGCCCTTGTGCAGCTTGTTGATGTCGCCGATCTCTTTGAGCACGAAATTCCCGTAGCGCATCGAGTCGCGAATCTGCGCGGTGGTCGACATGTCGAACAGTGCGCGATTCACGGTGGCGTCGGCGGACTTGATGTTGATGCCGCCGATCAGATCCGACGAGTTCTCCTTGTTCGCCATCCAGCGCGCGGCCGCGCTCGACGCGCCGTGCTCCGACAGCGCGAACACCGAGGAGCCCTTCGCCTCGGGCGTCGTGAACGCGTCCGCGTGGATCGACACGAACAGGTCCGCGCCGACGCGGCGCGCTTTCTGCACGCGCACGTTCAGCGGCACGAAGAAGTCGGCGTCGCGCGTCATCATCGCGCGCATGTTCGGCTGCGCGTCGATCTTCGCGCGCAGCTTCTTCGCGATGTCGAGCGCGACGTGCTTCTCGTAGGTGCCTGCGCCGCCGATCGCGCCCGGGTCCTCGCCGCCATGACCCGGATCGATTGCGACGGTGAGCAGTCGCACGGTGTTGCTGCGGCTCGACTTCGGTGTGGTGAATGCGTAGGTGTCGCCGCTGTCGCCGAGGTTGTCGTTGTTGCTGTCGAGACCGCGTGCGGTGCTGTTGCTGTTGGCGTTGCCACCCTTGTTGCGCGCCAGTGCGGCAGGCGGCGCGGAGGGCGCCGCCTGCCTGCCGGCAATGACCGGCGCGGACGGCGCCGCCTGCCTGCCGGCAATGACCGGCGCGGACGGCGCCGTCGTGCCATGCGTGGGCGGATGCGGTACGCCCGCGGCGCCATTGCCGGCGCCACCGTTCTGCGCGTAGTGCTCGAAGAACGCTTCGCTGTTGTCGACCGGCGGCGCCGTGCCGGGGCCGGCAAGCGTTGCGGGCGGCGCGCTGTTTTCTTCGTTGAGCGCCTGCTGCTTGCGCTCGGTCTGCGCGAGCAGGTCCATCAACGGATCGGGCGCGACAGCCGGATACAGGTCGAACACGAGCCGGTACTTGTACGCGCCGACCGGCGGCAGCGCGAACACCTGCGGCTTCACCGAGCCCTTCAGGTCGAACACCATGCGCACCACGTGCGGCTGATACTGCCCGACCCGCACCGACGAAATCTGCGGATCGTTTGGTGTGATCTTCGAGACCAGCTCCTTCAGCGCCTGATCGAGGTCGAGGCCGTTCAGATCGACGACGAGCCGGTCCGGTCCCTGCAGCAGTTGCTGCGTGTTCTGCAGCGGCTGATCGGATTCGATCGTCACGCGCGTGTAGTCGCGCGCGGGCCACACGCGCACGCCGAGCACCGAGCTCGCAAACGCGAGACGCGGGGCGACGAGGCCGAGCACCAGCGTCGACGCACCCGCGCCCAGGATCTGCCGGCGCCGCCAGTTATGCGTTGCGCCCGCCGCCGATTCGATCGAATGGAATGGTTTGATTAACATCTTTCGAGACATGCCTTTCCTGATTCGCTATAAGCGCGTGCGACGAGTACGCGTGCGTCCGCGTTTGCGTCTGTGTTGCCGACGAGCCCGAGCGAGAAGACGAGATCCGGCACGCCGAGCAGCGGTCCCGCGCGTTGCGGCCATTCGACGAGGCAGACCGCGCCGCTGTCGAAATATTCGCGAAAGCCCGCGTCGGCCCATTCGGCCGGATCGGTGAATCTGTACAGATCGAAGTGATAGAGCGCAAGTTCCCCGGCGGGCCGCTCGAGCACATACGGTTCGACGAGCGTGTAGGTCGGACTGCGCACGCGGCCGGTGTGGCCGAGGCCGCGCAAGGTCGCGCGCACGAGCGTGGTTTTGCCGGCGCCGAGGTCGCCGACCAGTTGGACTTGCAGGCCGTGGAACGCGGGGCCGCTTGCGGCGCCAGGCTGGGCTGGCTGTGCCTGATGCGAGGCCGCGCGCACGCTTTCGATCGCCTGTGCGAAGCGCGCGCCGAACGCCTGCGTGGCGGCTTCGTCCGCGAGCGCGAAAGAGCGTTCGAGCAGCACGGGAGCGGACGGTAGGGGCGCGTGATCGGGATTGACAGGCATTCTCGTAAAATGGCGTGATGAACCGAAGTCCGAAGTCCCCTGTTTTCTGCACGCCCGCATCGGCCGATGATGCCATGCGAGCTTCTGGCGCAACGTCCCGTTTCGACGAGGCGGCGCTTCGTGCGCTCGCGCTCGACATCAAGACGTGGGGCCGTGAACTCGGTTTCGGGGCGATCGGCATTAGCGATACCGATCTGTCGGCCGCCGAAGCGCCGCTTGCAGCGTGGCTCGAAGCGGGTTGCCACGGCGAGATGGATTATATGGCCAAACACGGCATGAAACGCGCGCGGCCGGCCGAGCTTGTGGCCGGCACGCGACGCGTGATCACCGCGCGCATCGCCTATTTGCCTGCGCAGACGCTGGAAGCAGAGGCGGCTGAAGGGGCGCATGAAGGGGGCCATGAAAGCGCGCCTGAAAGCATGCCGCAAGACGTAACGCAACCCGCCTCACGCGCCACACCCCGCGCGCGCGACTGGCGCGCGGCCGAGCACGCGCGGCTCGCGGACCCGTCGACGGCGGTCGTGTCGATCTACGCGCGCGGCCGCGACTATCACAAGGTGATGCGCCAGCGCCTGCAACAACTGGCCGACCGGATCGAAGCGGCGATCGGGCCGTTCGGCTATCGCGTGTTCACCGATTCGGCGCCGGTGCTCGAAGTCGAGCTTGCGCAGAAGGCCGGCATCGGCTGGCGCGGCAAGCACACGTTGCTGCTGCAGCGCGACGCCGGCTCGCTGTTTTTCCTCGGCGAGATCTATGTCGACGTCCCGCTGCCGACCGACGCAGAAACCTCGCCCGAGGCCGCGCCCGAAACGCCGGGCTCGCATTGTGGCAGCTGCGCGCGCTGCATCGGCGCCTGTCCGACCGGGGCGATCGTCGCGCCGTACAAGGTCGACGCGCGGCGTTGCATCTCGTATCTGACGATCGAGCTGAAGGGCAGTATTCCGCTCGACCTGCGGCCGCTGATCGGCAATCGGGTGTACGGCTGTGACGATTGCCAGCTCGTGTGTCCCTGGAACAAGTTCGCGCAGGCCGCACCGGTCGCCGATTTCGACGTGCGGCACGGGCTAGATCGCGCGTCGCTGGTCGAACTGTTCGCGTGGAGCGCCGAGGAGTTCGATACGCGCATGCAGGGCAGCGCGATTCGCCGCATCGGCTACGAGAGCTGGCTGCGCAATCTCGCGGTCGGCATGGGTAACGCGTTGCGCGCCGCGCCAGGAAGTCTCGACCTCGATGCCCGTGGCGCGATCGTGCTGGCTTTGAGGCAGCGAGCCGACGATCCGTCGGCGGTCGTGCGCGAGCATGTGGAGTGGGCGCTCGAAGCGGCGTAAAGTCGTGACAATTCGGTGCCGGCAATCTGGCACGCTAGAGGAGCAGGCAATCATGTTCAACGCAGTGATCGATGCGCCGTTCGGCAAGATCGGCATCCGGCTCGAAGGCGAAGCCGTGCGCGAGATCGTCTATCTGCCCGACTCGACGCCCAACGTCGCGCCCGACACGCCGCTCGCACGCGAGGTGGCCGAACAGATCGAGCGTTATTTCGAGCACGCGTCAGCGAAATTCGAGCTGCCGCTCGCCGAGTGCGGCACCGCGTTCCAGCGGCGCGTGTGGCAGGCGATCAGCGACATCCCGCCCGGCGTCGTGCTGACTTACGGACAACTCGCCAAGCAGCTCGGCAGCGTGCCGCGCGCGGTCGGCCAGGCGTGCGGCGCCAATTTCTTTCCGATCGTGATTCCGTGTCACCGCGTGGTGAGTTCGAGCGGCATCGGCGGCTTCGCGCACGATGGCGGCGACGGCTTCTTCCGCAACGTGAAGCGCTGGTTGCTCGCGCATGAAGGTGTGCCGTACGTATGAGCACGAGCACCACCACCGATACCGCTGTACACGTCGAAGACACAGCCGCCGCATCACCGCTGCTGCTGACCAGCTCCGCATCGATCGACGCCTTCTGCGACGCGCTGTGGCTCGAACATGGCCTGTCGCGCAACACGCTCGACGCATATCGCCGCGACTTGCGGCTCTTCTGCGAATGGCTCGCGCACGCGCGCAACGCTTCGCTCGACACCGCGAGCGAAGCCGACCTGAGCGCCTACAGCGCGGCGCGGCAAAAGGACAAGGCGACCTCGGCGAACCGCCGGCTGTCGGTGTTTCGCCGCTATTACGCGTGGGCGGTGCGCGAGCATCGCGCGGCCGCCGATCCGACCTTGCGCATCCGCTCGGCGAAGCAGCCGCCGCGATTTCCGTCGACGTTGAGCGAGGTCCAGGTCGAAGCGTTGCTCGGCGCACCCGACATCGACACGCCGCTCGGCTTGCGCGATCGCACGATGCTCGAATTGATGTACGCGAGCGGCTTGCGCGTGACCGAACTGGTCACACTGAAAACCGTCGAGGTGGGACTCAACGAAGGCGTCGTGCGCGTCACTGGCAAGGGCTCGAAGGAGCGGCTGGTTCCGTTCGGCGAAGAGGCGCACGCGTGGATCGAGCGCTATCTGCGCGAGGCGCGCCCGGCGCTCCTCGGCCCGCGCGC
Organism: Paraburkholderia sp. UCT2; assembly: GCF_014397665.1. Taxonomy (NCBI): domain Bacteria; kingdom Pseudomonadati; phylum Pseudomonadota; class Betaproteobacteria; order Burkholderiales; family Burkholderiaceae; genus Paraburkholderia; species Paraburkholderia sp. UCT2. Next base: position 33,191 of record NZ_VZQO01000008.1, on the reverse strand, counting down.
GGCCGATGCGCTATTCGTGACGACACGCGCGGAAGGCATGACGCGCCAGCAGTTCTGGAACATCATCAAGCGACACGCGCAGGCTGCGGGCGTCCATGCGCCGTTGTCGCCGCACACGCTGCGGCACGCGTTCGCGACCCATCTGCTCAATCACGGCGCGGATCTGCGCGTCGTGCAATTGCTGCTCGGTCACACCGATATTTCGACGACGCAGATCTACACGCACGTCGCGCGAGAGCGGCTGAAATCGCTGCATGCGCAGCATCATCCGCGCGGGTGAGCACGACGTGAAGCGCGCGGGTGCCCACGCGCTTCACACGAACTCGCGTAACCGGTGCTTGAGAATCTTGCCGGTCGATGCGGCCGGCAGCGCTGCGAGCACCTTCAGCTCGGCTGGCCGCTTATACGGCGCGAGCCGCTCGCCGCACCACGCGATCAACTCCGCGGGCGTGACCGTCGCGCCGGAAACCAGTTCGACGAACGCGATCACCTCCTCGTTGCCCTCGACCGCGCGTCCGATCACCGCCGACTGTACTACCTGCGGATGCGCGTTCAGCACGTGCTCGACCTCGGCCGGATACACGTTGAAGCCCGAGCGGATGATCAGCTCCTTGCTGCGCCCGACGATATGCAACGCGCCGTCCGCGGCCTGCCGCGCGAGGTCGCCGGTCTTCAGCCAGCCATCCTCGGTGACGCTCGCGCGGGTCTGCTCGGGGTTGCGGTAATAGCCGAGCATCACGTTCGGCCCGCGCACCCATAGCTCGCCGATCTCGCCCGGCGCGGCGTCGGCGCCGTCGAGCCCGACGAACTTCACTTCGACGCCCGGAATGACCTCGCCGACCGAGCAATCGGCGCGCGGTGCGTCGACCATCGTCTGCGACACGGTCGGGCTGCTTTCGGTCATGCCGTAGCCGTTGTGCAGCGGCAGACCGTACAGGGCTTCGGCCTGCGCTTTCAGCGCGGCGTCGAGCGGCGAGCCGCCCGAGTACGCGAAGCGCAGTCGCGGCGCGGACCATGCGTGGCCGTGCGTGTGCAGATGTTCGAGCAGCTTCGCGTGCATCGCCGGCACGCCCTGGAAGATCGAGACGTGCTCGGTGGCGAGGGCGAGGCGCACCGCTTCCGGCACGAAGCGCGGCGCGAGCCGCAACGTCGCGCCCGCATGCAGGCTGCCGAGACACACCGACGCGAAGCCGTACACATGCGAGATCGGCAGCACCGCATAGACGACGTCGTCGGGCCCGACCTGGCGCAGCCGGCTCGACACGGCCGCGATGTACAGCAGATTGCGATGCGACAGCATCACGCCTTTCGGCGTGCCGGTGGTGCCGGTCGTGTAGATCAGCGCCGCGCATTGGCGGTCGCTGGCGGCTTCGACGGCTTCGGCTTGCACGCTGCTGTCTACCACATACGACCATGCGCCGATGTCCGGCGACAGCGTGGGTGCGTGCGTCGCTCGATGCCGCTCAGCATGCTGGCGCGCGTCGGGCGAGCTTTCGAGCGCATACGCGACGACGCGCGGTTGCGCATGCGCGCGGATCGAATCGAGTTCGGCGGCCGACAGCCGGGCGTTCGACACGAGCGCCCATGCATCGAGCTTCGCGGTCGCGAACAGCAGCACGATTTGCGCGATGCTGTTCTCGGCGACGATCATCACGCGATCGCCGCCGCGCACGCCCCAGTCGCGCAGCAGCGCGGCGGCCGCATCGACGGCCTCGCGCAGTTGCGCGTTGGTCAGGCGGCGCGCATCTTCGATCAGCGCGACATGCCGCGGATCGTGTGCGGCGGCGAGCGCCGGAATGTCGCCGATGCGGGCGGGCAGGGCGGCGAGCAGCGCGGGGATATCGATCGTGGAACGGATGGATGAAGCCTGCTTCAACACTGTCACCTCTTTACCAATTCGTAGCCCTGCGCGCAGTATCTCGCACCGCGCCGGCATATTTTCGAACGATCGTGCCACAAGTGTCGAACCCGCACAATTGGCCATCCGGCAAATAGCCGTTGTGCAAACTCGCCATTACAATGCGCCGATGAGCAAATCCAGACATGTGTCGGAAACACCCGCCACGCAGTTGCTGCGCCGTCACGGCGTCACGTTCGGCGAGCATCCTTACGACTACGTCGAGCATGGCGGCACCGCGGAATCGTCGTGCCAGCTCGGCGTCGACGAGCATCGCGTCGTGAAGACGCTGGTGATGGAAGACGAGCACGCGAAGCCGCTGATCGTGCTGATGCACGGCGATCGCACCGTCAGCACCAAGAACCTCGCGCGGCAGATCGGCGCGAAGCGCGTCGAGCCGTGCAAGCCCGAGGTCGCGAACCGGCATTCGGGTTATCTGATCGGCGGCACGTCGCCGTTCGGCACGCGCAAGCAGATGCCGGTGTATGTCGAGTCGACCATTCTCGAGATGGACAAAATCTGGTTGAACGGCGGGCGGCGCGGCTTTCTCGTCAGCATCGAGCCGAAGGTGCTCACCGATCTGCTCGCGGCAAAGCCGGTGCAATGCGCGAGCGTGGACTGACGCCGATGAGCGGGTTGACGTTTGCCTGAATGTTTTTCGCGCGGACGCGTTCGGTAAAATGTGCGCCGCCCTGATTCGACGGGCATGCCCTGTTGCGGTTGGGGTATCGAATGTCAGACCGCGATCCTTATAAGAGTCCCAGATGCAAAACCTGATCGTCGCTGTCGTTGCCTATCTGATCGGTTCGTTGTCGTTTGCCGTGATCGTGAGCGCCGCGATGGGCCTCGACGACCCGCGCTCGTACGGCTCGGGCAACCCGGGCGCCACCAACGTGCTGCGCAGCGGCAGCAAGAAGGCCGCGATTCTGACGCTGATCGGCGACGCCTTCAAGGGCTGGCTGCCGGTATGGCTGGTCGTGCATTTCGGCGCGCGTTACGGGCTCGACGAGCGCGCGATCGCGATTGCGTCGCTTGCGGTGTTTCTCGGTCACCTGTATCCGATTTTCTTCCGCTTCAAGGGCGGCAAAGGCGTCGCGACCGCCGCGGGCGTGCTGCTCGCGATCAACCCGACGCTCGGCGTCGCGACCTTGCTAACCTGGCTGATCGTCGCGTTCTTTACGCGCTACTCGTCGCTCGCGGCGCTGTGCTCGGCGCTGTTCGCGCCGCTGTTCTACGTGTTTCTGTTCGGGCCGCGCATCGTCGCGCTCGCGGTTCTGGTGATGAGCCTGCTGCTCGTGTGGCGGCATCGCGGCAATATTGCGAAGCTGATGCGGGGGCAGGAGAGCCGTATCGGCGACAAAAAGAAGGCAGCCGGTCCGGCGGCGGGCAACGATCTTTGAAGTGGGCTGAGCGCTTCGCCCGGCCCGATGGCCCGATGCAAAGCGCTTCCGGGTCCGCGTGAGGCTCGTTGCAAGCCAGGCGCGTCGCGCCGCTTAGTCGCGGAAGTTGTTGAAGTCGAGCGGCGTGTCGGTCACGTCCTTGCGCAGCATCGCGATCACGCTTTGCAGATCATCGCGCTTCGCACCGGTGATGCGCACCGCATCGCCCTGAATGCTCGCCTGCACCTTGATCTTGCTGTCCTTCACCAGACGCACGATTTTCTTCGACAGATCGCCCGAGACGCCCTTCTTGATCTTGATGACCTGCTTGACCTTGTCGCCGCCGATCTTCTCGATCTTGCCGTAGTCGAGGAAGCGCACGTCGACGTTGCGCTTGGCCATTTTCGACAGCAGCACGTCCTTCACCTGGCCGAGCTTGAAGTCGTCGTCGGCGTACGCGGTGATTTCGTTTTCCTTGTGTTCGACGCGCGCGTCGGACCCCTTGAAGTCGAAACGCGTCGAAATTTCCTTGTTGGACTGCTCGATCGCGTTCTTGACTTCGATCATGTTCGCTTCGCAGACGACGTCAAACGATGGCATTGCTTTCTCCCAATAGTGCGGCAGTGCGCGACACAGCCGGTCGGCTGAGCGCGAGGCACTCGCTATAATCACGGACCGGACGTCATTTTACCGACGCCGCTCTCTTTTGCCCAAGGCCGCCGCGCGGCGTCGCGACGGCGGGCGATCCCGCGTCGGGCGGCGCCGCTCGTGTCGTCAGGCGCGTCATTGGTTGTTTTTCGTCGATTCCTGTTGCTTCCCGTCGTTGCCCTGTTGCCATTCCGATGTCCCAATCCGCTCTTGCCGCTCCCGCCGTCGCGTCCCTCATGGCCGGCTATCCACTGAAGGCCCACAACACGTTCGGCTTCGACGTGCGCGCGCAGTTAGCGTGCCTGGTCGAGCGTGAGGAACAGTTGCTCGCCGCGGTGCGCGATCCGCGCGTCGAGGGCCTGCCGCGCCTCGTGCTGGGCGGTGGCAGCAACGTCATGCTGACCGGCGACTTCGCCGGGCTCGTGCTGCTGGTGGCGCTGCGCGGGCGCCGCGTGGTGCGCGAGGATCAGGATGCGTGGTATGTCGAGGCGGCCGGCGGCGAGCCGTGGCACGAGTTCGTCGCGTGGACGTTGGCGCAGGGCATGCCCGGCCTCGAGAATCTCGCGCTGATTCCTGGCACGGTCGGCGCGGCGCCAATCCAGAACATCGGCGCGTACGGGCTCGAAATGTGCGAACGCTTCGCGTCGCTGCGGGCGATCGAGCTCGCGACCGGCGAGGCCGTCGAACTCGACGGCGATGCGTGCCGGTTCGGCTACCGCGACAGCTTTTTCAAGCGGGAAGGGCGCGAGCGCTTCGTGATTACGTCGGTGACATTCCGTTTGCCGAAGGCGTGGCAGCCGCGCGCGGGCTACGCGGATCTCGCGCGCGAGCTGGCGGCGCGCGGTCATGCGGCGAGCGCTGGCCAAGCCGAGGGGGCGGCCGCGCAGCCGACCGCGCAAGCCATTTTCGATGCGGTCGTCGCCGTGCGGCGTGCGAAGCTGCCCGATCCGCTCGAACTGGGCAACGCGGGGAGCTTCTTCAAGAATCCGGTAATCGATGCCGCCCAGTTCGAGGCGCTGAAGCGTCGCGAGCCGGAAGTCGTGTCGCATGTGCAAGCGGATGGGCGGGTGAAGCTGGCGGCCGGCTGGCTGATCGACCGATGCGGCTGGAAGGGTCGCGCGATGGGCGCGGCGGCCGTGCATGAGCGACAGGCGCTGGTGCTGGTGAATCGCGGTGGCGCGAGCGGCACGGAAGTGTTGGCGCTGGCACGGGCGATCCAGCACGACGTGTTCGAGCGATTCGGCGTGGAACTGGAGGCGGAGCCAGTTTGCCTGTGAGCGGCAGTTCTCTCTTTTCGCGCTGAACTGCCCGCGGAGCGTCGCCGCCGACGAATGCAAAAGGCGCCGGGAGTTTCCTCCCGGCGCCTTTTTTGTGCCCGCGGTTCCGGCGCGTGTATGGACCAGCGGCTCGCTCAGTGATTGAGCTTGCCGAGCAGCAGGTATTCCATCAACGCCTTCTGCACGTGCAGACGGTTTTCCGCCTCATCCCACACGACGCTCTGCGCTCCGTCGATCACTTCCGCGCTGACTTCTTCGCCGCGATGCGCGGGCAGGCAGTGCATGAAGAGCGCGTCGGGATTCGCGCGCGCCATCATGTCGGCGTCGACGCACCAGTCTGCGAAGGCCTTCTTGCGCGCTTCGTTCTCGGCCTCGAAGCCCATGCTGGTCCACACGTCGGTGGTGACGAGATCGGCGCCCGTGCAGGCTTCGTTCGGGTCGTCGAATTCCTCGTAGAACGACGCGCTTTCTGCCGCGACGAGCGCGCGGTCGAGCTTGTAGCCGGGCGGCGTGGACAGGCGCAGCCTGAAGCCGAGAATCTGCGCGGCTTCGATCCACGTGTACAGCATGTTATTCGCGTCGCCGACCCACGCGACCGTCTTGTCGCGAATTGGACCGCGATGCTCGAAGTACGTGAAGATGTCTGCGAGCACCTGACACGGGTGGTATTCGTTCGTGAGCCCGTTGATCACCGGCACGCGCGAATTCTCGGCGAAGCGCTGGATGATGTCCTGGCCGAACGTGCGGATCATGATGATGTCGACCATGCGCGAGATGACCTGCGCGGCGTCTTCGATCGGCTCGCCGCGGCCGAGCTGCGTGTCGCGCGTGCTCATGAACACGGCGTGGCCGCCCAGCTGGAAGATGCCGGCCTCGAACGACAGGCGCGTGCGTGTCGAATTCTTTTCGAAGATCATCGCCAGCGTGCGGTCATGCAGCGGGTGATAGGTCTCGTAGTTCTTGAATTTTCGTTTCAGGATGCGCGCGCGCTCCAGCACGTACTCGTAGTCTTCCAGCGAGAAGTCCTTGAACTGCAGGTAGTGGCGAATTTTCTTGGCGGTCATGAAACAAATACGGCGGTCTCACCCGGCAGGGTTGCCGGACTGCGCCGCCGTCGGTTTGGTGGTAACTCCATGCAGCATAAAGGATTTCGCCTCGTTTGACGAGTCGGCGGGAAGGCGCCGCAAGCGATTCGAAAGCGTCGTATCGGGCTTCGCGGGGTCATCGGAAGGCGCTTGTGTGCGCTGCGGAAAAGGGCCCGCTGCGCTATAATCTGCGGGTTATCCCAAAGCCCAGCAGGCCGGCGTTTCGCATGAAGAAACGCGGCTCGCGCGGCGCGGAAAGCCTGTCACGGCGTGGCCGTCATGACAGACGCCAGAGCGGTTCAGCCGGTTCGCCGCAGCGGTTCTCGTGGTGCGGTTCGTCATTGTTGCGTTAGCGCCAGATCCCACGCACGTCGCAGGTGGCTGCAAGCGCTTGCCGTACATGCCGCTTGCGGTGAGTTCGAGCGTACAACTGGCGTCGCCGGTTGGTCGTCATTCCGCTGGGCAGTCACACAGGTATTTCTACATGGCCGAAGCAGCTCCAATCGAATATTTCATTCAGGGCATTACGTCGACCGGAAAAAGATTTCGGCCGAGCGACTGGTCGGAGCGGCTCGCGGGCGTCATGTCGTCGTTCGGGCCCGGCGTGAGGAAGGGGCCGAACGCCTATATGCAGTACTCGCTGTACGTGCGGCCGACCATGATCGGCGACCTCAAATGCGTGATTCTCGATTCGCGGCTGCGCGACATCGAACCAATGGCCTTCGATTTCGTTATGAACTTCGCGAAAGACAACGACCTGCTGGTCACCGAGGCGTGTGAACTGGAACTCGAGCATGCGCCTGCGCCGCAAGCCAAACGGCACGTCATCTGATGTAAGTCGACCGGATCGGCAAAAGCAAAAAAACAAAAACCCGCAAGCAGCGGGTTTTTTTGTGGCTGGCAATTCAACCAAAACAAAAAAGCCCGCCAAAGCGGGCTTCTTGTGCAGCGGAAACAGGAGGTAGCCCGCCGAAGCGGGCCGACCGGAATTACTGCGCTGCGGGCGCTTGCAGACCCTTGACGGCTGCAGCGAGGCGGCTCTTGTTGCGAGCTGCCTTGTTCTTGTGAACGATGTTCTTGTCGGCGATGATGTCGATGGTCTTCGACGATGCCTTGAAGATTTCGGCGGCCTTAGCGTGATCGCCTGCGTCGATTGCCTTGCGGACAGCCTTGATAGCCGTGCGGAACTTCGAGCGCAGTGCCGAGTTGTGCGAGTTTGCCTTCGCGGCCTGGCGGGCGCGCTTGCGTGCTTGTGCGGAGTTAGCCATGACGGTTCCTTATCCTGTTCCTGTTTCCAGTACCCGGCCTTCAATAATGAGGCGAGGTGCTGCTTCTCGATCCGAACCCTTGGAAGCGATTGCCCAAGGGCGCAAAAGTGTCGAAAAAATCGATCGAACTACGCGAAGGCAGGCCCGTGTTTCAAGGCATCCGGATGTATTGACAGGCGGCGCTGCGCCAACCTGAGAACCGCGTCCGAAGACCATTCGAAAACTGAGCAAGCTTCGAAACCGACGATTATAGCAACAAAATCAGGCACGTGACAACGGAAAACACGCGCCGGCGCCACAATGACCGGAGCGGCGTCATGTCGGCGCGTATGTGCTGGCCCTCCTGCGAGGGCACCGATGGAAGGCGGGGCGCTGCCGGGAAGACCGCAGAAAACACAAAAAATCGCGCTTTCCAGCCGATCGCGGCGAACGTCCGCGTGGCAAATCGGTCCGAATCGCGTTCTGGCTCGTCGCCCGCATTGGCGGGACCCGTATAATAAGCGCCCCATGAATCTATTACGAGCCCTGCTGACGGTCAGCGGCTTCACGCTGCTGTCGCGCGTGACCGGACTGGCCCGTGAAACGTTGATCGCCCGTGCGTTCGGCGCCAGTCAATACACCGACGCTTTCTACGTCGCCTTTCGCATTCCGAACCTGCTGCGTCGCATTTCCGCCGAAGGCGCGTTCTCGCAGGCCTTCGTGCCGATCCTCGCGGAGTTCAAGAACCAGCAAGGCCACGACGCCACCAAGGCGCTCGTCGACGCGACCTCGACCGTGCTCGCGTGGGCGCTCGCCGTGCTGTCAGTGATCGGCGTGGTCGGCGCGTCGGGCGTCGTGTTCGTCGTCGCGTCGGGCCTCGCGCACGAGGGCCACGCGTACCAGCTTGCGGTCGCGATGACGCGCATCATGTTCCCATACATCATTTTCATCTCGCTGACGTCGCTGGCGTCGGGCGTGCTGAATACGTACAAGAACTTTTCGTTGCCCGCGTTCGCGCCCGTGCTGCTGAACGTCGCGTTCATCGTCTCCGCCGTATTCCTCGCGCCGCGCCTGCGAACGCCGGTCTATGCGCTCGCCTGGGCAGTGATCGTCGGCGGCGTGCTGCAATTCGTCGTGCAGCTGCCGGGCCTCAAGAAGATCGACATGGTGCCGCTCATCGGCCTGAACCCGCTGCGCGCGCTCGCGCATCGCGGCGTAAAGCGGGTGCTCGCGAAGATGGTGCCGGCGATGTTCGCGGTGTCGGTCGCGCAGATCAGCCTGATCATCAACACCAACATCGCGTCGCACATCGGCCCCGGCGCGGTGTCGTGGATCAACTACGCCGACCGGCTGATGGAGTTTCCGACCGCGCTGCTCGGCGTCGCGCTGGGCACGATCCTGCTGCCGAGCCTGTCGAAGGCGCACGTCGATGCCGACTCGCATGAGTATTCGTCGCTGCTCGACTGGGGCCTGCGCGTCACGTTCCTGCTCGCCGCGCCGAGCGCGATCGCGCTGTTCTTTTTCGCCCAGCCGCTGACAGCGGTGCTGTTCAACTACGGCAAGTTCGACGGCAATGCGGTCGTGATGGTGAGCCGCGCGCTCGCCGCCTACGGAGTCGGCCTGATCGGCCTGATCCTGATCAAGATCCTCGCGCCGGGCTTTTACGCGAAGCAGGACATCAAGACGCCAGTGAAGATCGGCATCGGCGTGCTGGTCGTCACGCAGTTGAGCAACTACGTGTTCGTGCCGGTGTTCGCGCATGCGGGTCTCACGCTGAGCGTAGGGCTCGGCGCTTGCGTCAATGCGTTGCTGCTATTCATTGGTCTGCGCAAACGTGGCATTTATATGCCGTCGAGCGGCTGGCTCAAGTTTTTCGTGCAGTTGCTCGGGGCGTGCCTCGTGCTCGCCGGCGTGATGCGCTGGCTCGCGATCAGCTTCGACTGGATCGGCATGCATACCCAGCCGGTCAGCCGCATGGTGTTGCTCGGTGCGTGTCTCGTGCTGTTCGCCGCGCTGTATTTCGGTATGCTTTGGCTGATGGGCTTCAAGTACGCGTATTTCAGAAGGCGAGTGAAGTGATCACCATGTCGCGGGTTCTCGATTATTTCAGTACGCTCGTCGCCGAAGACGAGAGCCTGCCGCTGACCGAGACGGCGCTCTCGATCGCGCAGGATGCCTATCCCGACCTCGATCTGCAGTCGGTGCTCGCCGAGATCGACGAGCTGGTGCTGCGGCTGCGGCGCCGCATGCCCGACGATGCCGACATCCGTCAGAAGGTTGGCATCCTCAACCGTTTCTTTTTCCGCGAACTCGGTTTCGCGAGCAACCTGAACGATTACTACGACCCCGACAACAGCCATCTGAACGTCGTACTCAAACGTCGCCGCGGCATTCCGATTTCGCTCGCGGTGCTCTATCTGGAGATGGCCGAGCAATTCGGCGTTCCGGTGCGTGGGGTGTCGTTTCCAGGCCACTTCCTGCTGCGCGTGACGATGCCCGACGGCGACGTGATGCTCGATCCGACCACCGGTCATTCGCTGTCCGAAGCGCAGATGGTCGAGATGCTCGAGCCGTACGTCGCGTCGGCTGGCGATTCGGTCGGTCGCGCGCTACGCATGCTGCTGCAACCGGCCACGCATCGCGAGATCGTCGCGCGGATGTTGCGCAACCTGAAGGCGATCTATCTGCAGACCGAGCGTTGGCAACGTCTGCTCGCGGTGCAGCAACGGCTCGTCATTCTGCTGCCGGACAATATCGAGGAAGTGCGGGATCGCGGTTTCGCGTATGCGCGGCTCGATTATCTACGGCCCGCGCTCGAGGACCTCGAAAGCTATCTCGGCGATCGCCCCGATGCGGAAGATGCCACCGTGGTCGAGTCGCAGTTGCATGAATTGCGGCAGCGCACGCGGCATGACGGCGGCGAATAGCGACGCGCGTTTTCACGCTGCATAAAACACAAACGCCTGCACATGTCGCACATGCACAGGCGTTTTTTTATCGCCGTATGCAGGCCTTGGCCTAGCATCGGCGACCAGATCGATCGCTAAGCGATCCTCACTTCGGCTGCATGCGGATCGCGCCGTCCAGTCGAATCACCTCGCCGTTCAGCATCGGATTGTCGAAGATCTGCTTGGCGAGCATCGCGTATTCGGCCGGTTTGCCAAGGCGCGGCGGGAACGGCACCATCGCACCGAGCGCGTCCTGCACTTCCTGCGGCATGCCGAGCAGCATCGGCGTTTCGAAGAGGCCGGGGGCGATCGTCATCACGCGGATCGCGTTGCGCGACAGGTCTCGCGCGATCGGCAGCGTCATACCGACCACGCCAGCCTTCGACGCGGAGTAGGCCGCCTGGCCGATCTGGCCGTCGAACGCGGCGACCGATGCGGTGTTGATGATCACGCCGCGCTCGCCGTTGGCGTTCGGCTCGTTCTTCGACATTTGCACCGCGGCGAGCCGGATCATGTTGAACGTGCCGATCAGATTGATCGAGATCGTGCGCGTGAACAGATCGAGCGAATGGGGGCCATCCTTGCCGACGGTCTTCGCGGCCGGTGCGACGCCCGCGCAGTTGACGAGACCGCGCAGCGTACCGAGCTTCGTCGCGGCTTCGACGGCCTGTTGCGCGTCCTGTTCCCGGCTCACGTCGCATTTGACGAAAGCGCCGCCGAGTTCCTTTGCGAGCGCCTCGCCCGCGTCCAGATTCAGGTCGGCGAGGACGACTTTGCCGCCGTTCTCGACGAGCAGGCGCGCGGTGGCAGCGCCGAGCCCTGATGCGCCGCCGGTGATCAGGAACACGTTGTCACGAATTTCCATGTCTTCTCCTTTGCTACGGTTGTTCAGTGCGGTCTCGAGCGAAGCATTTTTCGACGACGATCGATTGTAGCGGCTGTGCTGCGCTGCGGAAAGCGGAGCGGGCGGCGGCATGCAAGCGCTATGGAAACCTAACTGGTTCCGCTGGGCGTTCCCCACCGCTTGCCGCTTTTGGTTTGCACCGAGCCAAATAAAAAACCCGCCCAACGTGGGCGGGTTTTGGTCAAACGAAAACAGCGGTAATGTTTGGACCAAGCCGGCTTACTTCAGCGCGTCGAACGCGCGGGCGCGAATTTCATCGACGCTGCCGAGGCCCGAAATGCGGCGATATTGGGGCGCCTTCACCGAGCTCGACGTATCGCCGTTCTTCGCCCAGCCGTTGTAGTACTCGATCAGCGGCTTGGTTTGCGATTCGTACACTTCCAGACGCTTCTTGACCGTTTCTTCCTTGTCGTCGTCGCGCTGGATCAGCGGCTCGCCGGTCACGTCGTCGATGCCCTCGACCTTCGGCGGATTGAACGTCACGTGATAGGTGCGGCCCGACGCGGGGTGCGAGCGACGGCCGCTCATGCGCACGATGATCTCGTCGAACGGCACGTCGATTTCGAGCACGTAGTCGATCGCGACACCGGCCTGCTTCATTGCTTCGGCTTGCGGAATCGTGCGCGGGAAGCCGTCGAACAGATAGCCGTTCGCGCAGTCCGGCTGCCGGAGACGTTCCTTCACGAGGTTGATGATCAGCTCATCCGTGACGAGCTCGCCGGCGTCCATGAAGCGCTTTGCTTCGAGGCCGAGCGGCGTGCCGGCCTTGACGGCCGCGCGCAGCATGTCGCCGGTCGAAATTTGCGGGATGCCGAACTTTTCCTTGATGAAGTTGGCCTGAGTGCCTTTGCCGGCACCCGGTGCACCCAACAGGATCAAACGCATGGATATCTCCAGATCTATGTGAATTCTTTGTTGACGCGGCATGCTTCCCGGCGATTCTGGCAGGTTCCGCATCGGCTACCGTTGGCTACCTCGCGCTGCACATCGAATACGACGGCGCTGCAAGATCCGCACGGCGCGGCCGGGATAACCCGAGTGTCGCCTGCGCTGGGAGGCGCGCATAAGCGTTCGATTATGCCACGGCTTCCCGCGCTCAAGACCCGAATAAGGCCCGTACGCGCGCGAGATCGGCGGGGGTATCGACCCCCGCCAACGGTACGTCTTGCGTGACGAGGACCGCGATGCGCTCGCCATGCCACATCGCGCGCAGTTGTTCGAGCGCTTCGACCTGCTCGATCGGCGAGATCGCGAGGCTCGGGTACGTGCGCAGAAATTTCGCGCGATACGCGTACAGGCCGATGTGCCGGTATACGACGGCGGGCGCGGCCGGCGTCGGCATCGACGCGACGTTGGGCCAGTGCGGTTGCCATGCGTCGCGCGCCCACGGGATCGGCGCGCGCGAGAAATACAGCGCGACGCCGCGCGCATCGGGCACGACCTTGACGACATTCGGATTGAAAATTTCGGCGGGATCGGTGATCGGATGCGCGGCCGTCGCGATCGCGCAGTCGCTCGTCGTTGCCAGATGCGCGGCGACGCCGCGCACGAGCGCCGGGTCGATCAGCGGCTCGTCGCCCTGCACGTTGACGACGATCGTGTCGTCGCTCCAGCCGAAACGCGTTGCCACTTCCGCGAGACGGTCGGTGCCCGACGGATGGTCGGCGCGCGTGAGTACCGCGTCGAAGCCGTGGTCTCGCGCCGCGTCGAGCACTTCCTGCGCGTCCGACGCGACCAGCACCTGTTGCGCGCCCGATTCGCGCGCGCGCTCCGCGACGCGCACGACCATCGGTTTGCCGCCGATGTCCGCGAGCGGCTTGTTGGGCAGACGCGTCGATGCGAGGCGGGCCGGCACGACGGCGATAAACGGATGAGGGGTGGTGTGGATCATCGGATCAGGAACGGGCGGCGATCAGGCCGGAGGAAGAGGCTGCGCGCGCGACGCTCACGCAGGGTCGGACATGAGCCGGAGCGGCGAAAACGGCTGCGGATCGATATTGGAGCGCATGCGGGGAGGGGGCGGTAGCATCGATGAAGCCTGCCTCGACCCGCGCGCGAGCGAGACGACGCGACGCCTCGCGCTGCAGTGGCGCTGCGGGTCAGGCGACCGAGCCTGGATTCAGATCGACCGGCGTGCCTTCGACGGTCTGCCGCGCTTCGTCGACGAGCATCACGGGAATGCCGTCGCGGATCGGATAGGCGAGCTTGTCCGCGTTGCAGATCAGTTCCTGCGCGGCGCGGTCGTAGCTGAGCGGGCCCTTGCAGATCGGGCAGACGAGGATTTCAAGCAGGCGAGCGTCCACGGACTTTCTCCACAACTAATGCAGTGAGGCGGTGATCAAGCGCGGCTTCGACCGGGACTACCCAGATGCGCGCGTCGTGCCAGGCCCCCAATTTTACCGCATCCTTTTCCGTAATCAGGATCGCGTCGGCGTCGACGTCGGTGAACGGATTGCGCTCGAACGCGTAGTGGTCGGGCAGCGCGCGCGTCGTGGGCGCGAGGCCGGCCGCGCGCACTGTCGCGAAAAAGCGTTCCGGCGCGCCGATGCCGGCCGCGGCCAGCACGCGTTGACCGGCGAATTGCGCAAGCGGGCGGCGCAGTGCGGGATTGTCGAGATGCCACGCGTCGGCAGGGGCGAGCTGCAGTGCGAACGTGTTCGGCCACGCGGGCAGCGTGCGCGCATACGGATCGTTGATCAGCGTCGCGTCGCGGCGTCGCGACAGCGGCTCGCGCAGCGGCCCGGCCGGTAGCAGGAAACCGTTGCCGCCGAGCCGGTGATCGAACACGACGAGTTCGACATCGCGCGCGAGGCGATAGTGCTGCAAGCCGTCGTCGCTGACGATCACGTCGACGTCGCGATGCGCGGCGCACAGCGCCTGCGCGGCGACGACGCGGTCCGGACAGACCCACACGGGTGCGCCGGTGCGGCGCGCGATCAGCAACGGCTCGTCTCCGCCGACCCGTGCCGACGAACCGGGCGTGACCTGGGTCGGGGTGCTCACGCGCGCGCCGTAGCCGCGCGACACGATGCCGGGCGTTAAGCCCGCGGCGCGCAACGCTTCGACGAGCGCGATGACGGTCGGCGTCTTGCCGGTGCCCCCGACCGTCACGTTGCCGACCACCACCACCGGCACGCCGACGCGCACCGATTTCAGCCAGCCGAGCGAAAACGCGGCGCGGCGCGCGGCCGCGACTGCGCCGAACACGCAGGCGAGCGGCGTCAGCGCCCAGGCGAGCGGTCCACGTTGCTGCCATTCGCGCGAGAGGCGCGCTCCGAGACGGTCGCTGAGTTCGCTCATGGGCGGGTTGCGAGCACGGACTGCGCGCCGTGCGCACTACGCGGGGTCAACATCAACGCGGTTCTCCGGGCAATCGAATGCGAATACGGGTCGAAAAATGAGGTGCGAGCGGCGCGGTGAAAGAGCCCGCGCCCAGTGGCCTCGGGCCGGGCAAGCTCTCCGCCGCGCTGCGCGATCGACATACCGTCGAACCCGGCACTGTAGCGCGCGGGCGTCCCGCCCGGCAAGTCGCGTAAGGTCCAACGCACGCCGCTCCACGCTATGTGCGGTTGCTCACAGTCTGTGGATAACTTTGTGGAGAACCTGCTGTCCGATCGTCCCGAAGGGCCATTCCGTGCGCTTTGGATCGTAGTACTCGCTCGCTATCGAGATGCAAACGCCATATAAATCAAGGCTCTGCCAGGAATTTATTGACGTTGGCGGGCGTTCTGGCGGAATTCGTCAGGCGGTTCCCGCCATGTGGACACTTTTAACAATCCTGCGATTCCGGCTGGACGCCGCTCTTCGCTCGGTCTATCGTCTGTCCGGCCAGCGCTATTTATTCCTTGCATGAACCCCGAAAATCCTTTTGCTTCTGCGGCCGCACCAGGCGGTGAGGTCGTCGTTCCCGTCTCCGCGCTCAATCGCGCGATCGGCACGATGCTCGAACGCTCGTTTCCACTCGTTTGGGTCGCGGGTGAAGTGTCGAACTTCACGCGCGCCGCGAGCGGCCATTGGTACTTCTCGATCAAGGACGCGCAGGCGCAGATGCGCTGCGTGATGTTCCGCGGTCGAGCTCAGTACGCCGAATTCATGCCGCGCGAAGGCGATCGCATCGAAGTGCGCGCCCTCGTCACGATGTACGAGCCGCGCGGCGAACTGCAGCTAAATGTCGAAGCGGTGCGCCGCACCGGCCAGGGGCGTCTGTACGAAGCGTTTCTGCGGTTGAAGGCGCAACTCGAGGCCGAGGGGCTGTTCGCCGCCGAGCGCAAGCGCGCGCTGCCGACGCATCCGCGCGCGATCGGTATCGTCACGTCGTTGCAGGCGGCCGCATTGCGCGATGTGCTGACGACGCTGTCGCGTCGCGCGCCGCATATTCCGGTGATCGTTTATCCGGCGCCGGTGCAGGGCGCGGGCGTCAGCGCGAAGCTCGCGGCGATGGTCGAGGCGGCTGGCGCGCGCCGCGAGGTCGACGTGCTGATCGTGTGTCGCGGCGGCGGCTCGATCGAAGATCTGTGGGCGTTCAACGAAGAAGTGCTCGCGCGCGCGATTGCGGAAAGCGTCATACCCGTGGTGAGCGGCGTCGGTCACGAGACCGATTTCACGATTGCCGATTTCGCCGCCGACGTACGCGCACCGACGCCGACCGGTGCCGCCGAACTCGTCAGTCCACAGCGCGTCATGCTGCTGCGCGAACTTGATCATCGGCACGCGACGCTCGCGCGCGCGTTCGGCCGCATGATGGAGCGGCGCGCGCAGCAGCTCGACTGGCTGGCGCGCCGGCTCGTGTCGCCCGCCGAGCGGCTCGCTCGGCAGCGCACGCATCTGCAGCAGTTGCGCGTTCGGCTCGCGTCGGCGGGCGCGCGGCCGGTGCGCGACGCTCGTGCGCGATTTTCGCTGCTGCAGATGCGCTGGCAACGCTGGCGTCCGGATTTCGCGGCCGAGCGCACGCGCGTCAACGTGCTGGCGCAGCGTCTGAATGCGGCGCTATCGCGCCGGCATGAACGACAGGTCGCGCGCATCGACATGCTCAGCGCGCGACTCGAAGTGCTGAGTCCACAGCGCACGCTCGAGCGCGGTTATGCGGCCGTGCTCGATGCGCAAAGCGGTCGGGCGATTCGCACGCCGTCGTCGCTGAAACCTGGACGTCGTCTGACGATGCATCTCGCCGAAGGCTCGGCCGATGTCGCGCTCGCCGACGTACAGGCGCGTCTGACCGACGGTTTCTGACGTTTCGCCGGTGGGCGCGTAGCGCCCGTTTACTGTCTTCCGACGAGCCGGGCACGCGCCATGCGCGCCCTTCTCAAGGGCCTTGCGCACGGCGTGTTCGACATGCCGGACATAAAGGCCGTTGGTTTGCGGGGTTATTCCAACTCGCCTACAATCGAGTGCTCGATAGCGTCATCCGCAGACTCCCCACAACAGATACAGAGAAGGAAAGCACCATGGAACATACGCTCCCGCCGCTGCCGTTTGCGAAAAACGCGCTCGCTCCGCACATGTCGGAAGAGACGCTCGAGTTTCACTATGGCAAGCATCACCAGACCTATGTGACCAACCTGAACAATCTGATCAAGGGCACCGAGTTCGAGAACCTGTCGCTGGAAGAGATCGTCAAGAAGTCGTCGGGCGGTATCTTCAACAATTCGGCTCAGGTGTGGAATCACACGTTTTTCTGGAACAGCCTGTCGCCGCAAGGTGGCGGCGCACCGACCGGCGCGCTGGCTGACGCCATCAACGCGAAGTGGGGTTCGTTCGACAAGTTCAAGGAAGAGTTTGCGAAGACCGCGGTCGGCACGTTCGGCTCGGGCTGGGCATGGCTCGTGAAGAAGGCTGATGGTTCGCTCGACCTCGTGTCGACGAGCAACGCCGCCACGCCGCTCACCACCGACGCGAAGGCTCTGCTGACGATCGACGTGTGGGAGCACGCTTACTACATCGACTATCGCAATGCGCGTCCGAAGTTCGTCGAGGCGTACTGGAACATCGTCAACTGGGACTTCGCAGCGAAAAATTTCGCTTGAGATTGCCGGTTGCAGCTCGCCGTCTGATGTCGTGATCCTTGCGGTCGCGATTGAAGATGGTAGCTAGAGACGAAAGCCCTCCATCGCGAGGGCTTTTTCTTTCTGGAGGCGATTGGAAGGGGAGGGATTGGTATTGCTTACACCGACGGATGCGCTTCTTACGCGCTTCTGAAACAAGTTTGTCACAGTTGGTAACTGCGGTTTGGCGGGGCGGGGCGCTAAGTGAAATTGCCCTGCGGCTAATCGTTGGGCCAGAATTCGTGGACATCTGTCGATGCCGATGAGCCCGGTCCCCGCCCGTCGACTTTGCCGAACTGGCGAGGGCGGGCGCTGGCGGCGGATGGTTCATATACTGGAAGTTCTGCGCGGTCGCGGGCTCGGGAAGGTCGTCGCGCCCGGTTGCTGGAGTACGACGTTCGGCGCGGCCGGCGTCGTGTCAATTGATTGCCAGCTCATCTACAAGCATTACTTGATATAACGTACCAATCGCCGCAGCGACTCGCCGCAAGGTCGAGGCCAGCCAGCCGGGCAAAAAACTTTCTGTAACTGAGCCGTAACCACGGAATTTCGCGATTAGCCTAACGTTTGAATTCCAATCCTCCGAAGTGCACCGCCATGATTTCCAGCAATAAAACGATCAGCCTGGCGATTCCCGCCGCCGTCATCGCGCTCGCGTTAGGCGGTTGCGCAGTGGCGCCCCCGAGCGGCCCGAGCATAGCCGCGATGCCGCGCAGCGGCGAGCCGCTCAGTCAGTTCCAGCAGAACGACTACGCGTGCCGCGACTACGCGAATCAATCGACGAATCCGTCCGGCGCTGCGCAGGCGGCCACCACGAACAGCGTGAACAGCGCGGCGCTCGGCACGCTCGGCGGCGCGGCGATCGGCGCGCTGTTCGGCGCCGCGGCGGGCAACGCCGGCGCGGGCGCGGCGATCGGCGCCGGCAGCGGTCTGCTGATCGGGGGCGCGAACGGCGCGAATGGCGCCCAGTATTCGGCGACAGGCATGCAGGCGCGCTACGACACCGCCTACGCCCAGTGCATGACCTCGAAGGGCGAGACGATTGTTCAGCCGCAGCCTTACTATTCGACGCAACCGGTGTACATCGCGCCCCGTCCTTATTACGCGCCGCCTCCGCCCGTCATGTACGCGCCTTATCCGGCTTACTGAGCGGTGATAGCTGAGGCCGGCCGGCTTGCTTGTCTTGCATTGTCGGCCGGTACTGCATTTCAAGTCCGAAGGACGGTTGGGCGGTAGCTTTTAGCGACGATCGTCGAATCCGTGCCGCTCCTTATTCCGCGCTGTCGGTTGATGCCGCTTTGCGCGGGCGACGGCTCCGGGACGCCGTTTTACGGGCTGCTGCCTTCCTGGCGGCCTCAGACCCTTCTTCCGAGTTGATTGCTGGAGGAGGGGGCGCGGCCGGCGCTGCGATCTCAGGTACTTCCTCGATCGTGCCTGGCGTGCTTTTCTTCACTTTCTTCGCGGCCGTTTTGCGCGATGCGCGCTTTTTGGCGCTCTGACGCTGTGCGGGTTGGTCGATGTCGGTGGAATGGTCGGTTTCCTGGCCGGAAACGACCTGTTCAGCGGCTGTATCCGCTTCCGCTGTTACAGCGCGAGCTTTGGACTCTTCAGCTATCGGTTCAGTGACGAACTCATGTGGGAGCGGCGCGTGTTCACGCGGTTCCTGCCGCTCGACCTCTTCGGCGGGTTCCGCGTGTTCGGTGAGAGCCGGAGCGGTAGCCGCATGCTCTTCATCAACCGTTTCGTGGTGACCGCGCTTGCCGTGCGCGGCCTCCTGCTGACCTCGCCCCAGCTTGCGGTTGTTGCGCTCCTTGCGCCGCGACTTGTGCTTGCCGCCCGACTCGGACGCGGCCGCTTGCGCAGCCTGCGCTTCATACGAATGTTCGGCCGCCTGTTCGGCCGATACCGCTTCAGCCGACCCCGTTTCGGCAGACTCCGCCGCGGTTTCGCCGATGGTTTCACTTGCCGCTTCACCCGCAACGTTCACGGCTGTGCTTCGATAGACGTACGCGCCTGACTTTTCATCGCGGCCGAATTCGAGCAGCCCGCGCGCCTGCGCTTCTTCCAGCAGATTGCCGAAGGCGCGAAACCCGTAATACGTCTCGTTGAAATCCGGTTTGCGCCGTTTGATCGCGTTCTTCAGCACGGACGCCCAGATCTTGCCGCTGTCGCCACGTTCGGAAGCGAGCGCGTCGAATGTCTGCACCGCAATTTCAACGGCCTTGCTGCGGCGCTTCTCCAGATCTTCCTTGGGCGGAGCCTTCTCTTCATCAGGCGCACGTTTGGCTGCCTGCTGGGTGTTCTGCTGCTGACGCGACGATTCGGGCCTCGCGACTGCGCGCTGACTTTCGCGTACAAGATCGTCGTAAAAGAAGAACTCGTCGCAATTCGCAATCAGCAGATCCGAGGTGGACTGTTGCACACCGACGCCGATCACCTGTTTGGCGTTCTCGCGCAGCTTCGACACGAGCGGCGAGAAATCCGAATCACCACTGATGATGACGAACGTATTGACGTGCGATTTCGTATAACAGAGATCGAGCGCATCGACGACGAGCCGGATGTCGGCGGAATTCTTGCCCGATTGGCGCACGTGCGGAATTTCGATCAACTCGAAATTGGCCTCGTGCATCGCGCCTTTGAAGCTCTTGTAACGATCCCAGTCGCAATACGCTTTCTTGACGACGATGCTGCCCTTCAGCAGCAGGCGCTCGAGCACCAGCTTGATGTCGAACTTGTCGTACTTCGCGTCGCGCACGCCAAGCGCGACATTCTCGAAGTCGCAGAACAGCGCCATGCTGACGTTTTCGTTGGATGACGCCATGTGTATCTCCATTGAAGCGGTCGTCGAAGTCGACGAATCGCGACATGATAGCGATTCCAGCGAAGGTGAGCAGCTTTTGTGGTGCGCTCGCACCGATCGGTAGGTGGGAATTTGCAGCCAGCGGTCCAACCGGTGGTCCAGCGGGCGGCTCGATGTCAGTTCCGTTACAGGGTGTCGCGACGGCCTGCGTTGTTCCATGTCGCGCGAGCTTCCAGCACGTCATCGATCAATCCGTATTCCCTCGCTTCGAGCGCCGACATGAAGTTGTCGCGGTCGGTGTCGCGCGCGATTTCTTCGATGCTGCGTCCGGTCCGCTCGGCCATCATCGCATTGAGACGCGCTCGTACATACAGCACCTCCTTGGCCTGGATTTCGATGTCCGCCGCGGTGCCCTGACCACCGCCCGACGGCTGGTGAATCATGATGCGCGCATTGGGTAGCGCATACCGTTTGCCGCGTTGACCCGCGGTGAGCAGAAAGGTGCCCATGCTCGCGGCAAAACCCGTGCACAAGGTCGAGACCTCCGGCTTGATGAACTGCATGGTGTCGTAAATCGCGAGGCCGTCATACACGGAGCCGCCGGGCGAGTTGATGTAAAAAGAAATATCCTTGTCGGGGTTCTCCGATTCGAGAAACAGCAATTGCGCGACGATCAGACTGGCTGACTGCTCGTTCACGGGCCCGACAAGAAAGACGATGCGCTCGCGCAGCAGGCGGGAGTAGATGTCATAGGCACGTTCGCCCCGGCCGGACTGTTCGATCACCGTGGGCACAAGGCCGAGGCCGGAGACAGACGGGTAACTGGAAGGCATGGATTCCTCGTTCAGGATGGATGGCGCGGGCATTCCGGGATGCGCAGGCCGCCGCGGATCAGAAGCCGCGTGACATGCGCCGGTTGTTGCTCATTTGACGAAGCAGCCGCTGGCGTTGTGACAGAGAATTTTTTTGCGCCGCGCTGTCACATCACCGGTTGCCCATGCGTCAAGCTCAGGAATACCGAGCATTACGCGCGCCTGAGCCATGCCACCGGTATGCAGCCGCTTTTTCACCACGCACCATCGGGAGGTCTACGCATGACGGAACAGGGAATCGACAAGGCATCCAGTTTCGAGGCCGCGCGCGCCCGTTTGCTGGCACTCGCATATCGGATGCTCGGCAGTCGCGCGGAGGCCGAAGACGTGGTGCAGGATGTCTGGCTCAAATGGCACCTGGCCGATACGCAGGCGGTGCAAACGCCGGTCGCGTGGCTCACCACGCTCACCACGCGCACGGCGATCGACCGTCTGCGGCATGCACAGCGCGAGCGTGCGTCACAGGCTAGCGGCTGGTTGCCGGAACCGTGGCTCGACGAGGTCGCACCATCGGCGGAGGAGTTGGCGTTGCGAGCGGCAGATATGTCGTACGGCGTGATGCTGCTTCTCGAACATCTGAAGCCAGACGAACGTGCGGCGCTCATCCTGCATGAAGCGTTCGAGTGTGGTTATGCGGAAATCGCCTCGATTCTCGAGCGCACACCGGCCGCTTGCCGGCAAATGGTTCATCGCGCCAAGGAGCGTCTGAGACGTGCGGGGGCGCCGTTGGAGCGACCCGATCCGGCGGTGCATGGGCGAATCGTCGAGCGTTTGCGCGCGGCGCTCGAAGCGCAAGACCGGGCGGGCTTGCTACAGCTTTTCAGCGATGCGCCGCAACTGATCAGCGACGTACCTTTGTACGCTCCGCCCCCTCCGTTCCCCACAGCCAACCCGGCCCTTCGAGCACAAGGGCCAACGCCGGAAACCGAAGCGCAATGCAACCGCGAACCGGGTTCAGGTCCGAAGTGGATGGCTGTAGTCACATCGCTCGCGCAACAGGCGAGCCATGCCGAGGTGGTGTCGATGGCGGGTGCGGTGTGCATCGCACTGTTCTGCGACGGCGACATCGTCGGGTTAATCGACGTGGTGACGGATGGCAAAACGGACCTTTCGGCGAAAATCGTCTCGCTGCGCATCCTGACCAGCGCCGCGCATCTGCAGGCGGCCAACCGGATGCTGGGCCGTGATGCGGTCACAGAACTGCTTGCCCGCATCAAGGACCATACGGGGGCGTCAGTTACGGTGAGCCGCGACTTCCCAGTTGATGTCGACGCATAGCACCTGCGTACCATGCGATGTGTGCGCGGCAATCGAGGCGGTCACGCACAGATGCGCTTCGTTGATCGACAGATACGGCGGCGTCAGATGAACCCGCCCCGGTTGACGCATCGCCTGAATGAAGTACGGGCGGCGCTCCCAACTCGCGCCTTCGGAATGCAGCAGCGGGCTGAAGCGCTTTGCGCGTTGCGATGTGCGCCCCGGCGGCAGCACGTTGTCGCCGATCTGCCGCCCCGAACCGTCCAAAACAAAGCAGCGCGCCGTTTCTCCGAGCGCGAGCAGAGGTGCGGTCGCCTGCGTGATCGATTCCCCGGCAACCAACTGCGCGGCGGCTGCCTCGAGCGCCGTGACATACGGCGCGAGCCGCGCGGATTGCGCTTTCTCTCGAGCGGCAACGCGTTCGCGCAGCGAAGCGGAGAGCGAATCCATCAGGCCAGCGGCAACTTGCGGCTTGACGGGTTCGACGCTCGGACCCGCGAAAAATGCGCCCTGGACGAAGTCGACATTGCATTCGAGCGCGATCAGCGCATCACGTTCGGTGCTCAGACCGCCCATCAGCACCAGTTGCCCAGACTCGTGCAACAGAGAGACGAGGCCCGGCAACACGCGCTCGATATGCGAGTGTTCGCTCGCTTGCGCGAGGATGCAGCGGTCGAGCGTGACGATGTCCGGCCGCAGATTCCACACCCGGTCGATGTTCGAATGCTTGGCGCCAAAGCCGTCGAGCGCGATCAGGAAACCGGACTTGCGCAGCGAATCGACGATTTCGGCGAAGCGCGTGGTTTCGCCGCCAGCCTGTTCGGATACTTCGAGCACCACGCGCTGCGGCGGCAGGCCGAGCGCCTTCAGGCTGGCAAGCAGCGCGTCGCCGTAGCTGGTGTCCATCAGTGCGGCCGGATGCAGGCTGAGGAAGAGCCATTCGTCGTGGCTGTCGAATGCGTTGAAGTTGCCGAGGTGCAGCGATTCGGCCAGCCGTCCGAGTTCCAGCAGATCGCCGCGTCGCG
The DNA here is from genome assembly GCF_014397665.1 of Paraburkholderia sp. UCT2. Lineage (NCBI taxonomy): Bacteria > Pseudomonadati > Pseudomonadota > Betaproteobacteria > Burkholderiales > Burkholderiaceae > Paraburkholderia > Paraburkholderia sp. UCT2. Next base: position 9,808 of record NZ_VZQO01000008.1, on the reverse strand, counting down.
CGGCCTGCGTAAAGACTTCGTGCGAGGGCACTTGCCGCTCATGCTCGTCGTGCACGCGCAGCGACGCGTGATACCCGATCGCGCGCCGGTGCGATACCGAAAAGACCGGCTGAAACACGCTGAAAACGGTGTAGCCGCCATAGAGAACGGTACGCCGGGAGCCTTCGTCGCCGGCCATCGGGCGTGGTGGCTGGAAGCCGGGAGGATCGAGTTCGATCATGCTCATCGTGTCAGTCGTGTGGAAATGGCGGCGCTTGCTGGGCCAGGCAGGAGTTCGCGCGCGCAGACCAACAGTTTACAGGATAGACGAGCAAGAACTATGCGCGTGTTCGAACAAAGCTCGAGCGTCCACCAGCAATGCTCCGAGGAAATCATTGTGCGCCCGCCGCGGTACGAAGGCGATAACGCGCACTTCGCTGGTGCGGGACGCGCCCTGTTGCGGGTCGGCGACGCTGTGCAAGGGTGCTGCGTGCGGCGCGATGCCCGGAAATCCGTTCGCGAGTGCACGAGGATGCGTCGTCCTGGCTCGTGCGGCTTTCAAGTACGTTCCGAAGGATCGGTCTTTTTCGCGGGCGTGCGAATCTCCGGCGACAACTGCGCAAAGATCCATGACGAGCATGCGGTGATGATGCCGACACAGAGGAACGTCGCATGAAACGCGGGCAGCGAATTGGCGCCGGTCACGCGTTGCATGATGCCGGTAAAGGTTGTCAGCAACGCACCGGCCACCGTCACGCCGAGACTCATCGAAAGCATCTGCACGAGCGAAAACAGGCTATTGCCGCTGCTGGCGCCGCCGGTGCCGAGGTCCTTCAACGTCAACGTGTTCATCGCGGTGAACTGCATCGAGTTCACGCCGCCGAAGATCGCCAGTTGCACGAGCCGCAGCCACAGCGGCTGATGCGTGCTCGTGAGCGCGAAACTCGCCATCATCAGGCCGACCAGAATCGTGTTCGCCATCAGCACGCGCCGGTAGCTGTACTTCAGAATCAGCTTCGTCACGAGGCGCTTCGTCGCCATGCCCGTGGCCGCCACGGGCAGCATCATCAGCCCGGCTTCGAATGCGCTATAGCCGAGGCTCACCTGCAACAGCAGTGGAATCAGGTAGGGCATCGAGCCGCTGCCGATCCGCGCGAACAGATTACCGAGCAGCCCAACGCTAAACGTGTGGATCTTGAACAGATCGAGCGGGAAGATCGGCGCGGGCTCGCGCACCGCGTGCAGCCCATACGCAACGAAGCACGCCATGCTCAGAATCAGCAGCACCAGCACCGTCGCATGTTGAATGCCGAACTCGGTGCGGCCGTCGAGCGCGAACGAAATCGCCACCATGCCCACCACCAGCAACAGGTAGCCGCCAAGGTCGAATTTGCCCGTGTGTTCGTTGCGGCTATCCGGCATGAAGATAAACGTCGCGATGCAGCCCACGATGCCCACCGGCACGTTGATCAGAAAGATCCAGTGCCACGACGCGATCTTGACGAGCCAGCCACCGAGCGTCGGTCCGATCAACGGTCCGATCAGCCCCGGAATCGCCACGAACGACAACGCCGGCAGATAGCGCTCAGCCGGAAAGGTTCGCAGCACCGCGAGCCGCCCAACCGGCAGAAGCATCGCGCCGCCCACGCCTTGCAGAACACGAAAGAGCACCAGTTGGTTCAGCGTATGCGCGTTCGCGCACAGCAACGAGCCCACCGCGAACACGAGGATCGCACTGAAGAATACGCGCCGCGTGCCGAGTCTGTCGGCGAGCCAGCCGGACACGGGGATCATCACCGCCATCGTCAGCGAGTAGGCGATCACCACCGATTGCATGCGCAGCGGCAGCTCGCCGAGGCTTGTCGCCATCGCGGGCAGCGCGGTGTTGACGATCGTCGAATCGAGCGTCTGCATGAAGAAGCCGGTGGCGACCAGCCACAGCATCACGGTCAGCGAGCGGGGCGAAGGACCCGAGGGGATATCGGGAGCGAGGGCGGGCGGAGGCGGCGTCGTGGACATATAAGGCGGCTGGGCGCGCTCGGTCGGGCTGGGACTCGCTATTCTAGGGAAAAGCGGGTCCCGGCGCAGCGGGCGGAGCAGTGTTGCGCGGGTGTCGGCGCTGTGTCACGGCCGCGCTCCGCGCCGTGTTCACGCATCAGGCGGCAACTGCGCCGCCGCATGAAAAAACGCCTGCGCCCGTGGCTCGTTGCCAAACGCCACATGAATCCTGATCCACGGGCTCACCTCCCGGTTCGGCCTGAAGTGTTGTCCAGGCAGCACCGTCACTCCGAGGGCCACGCCGCATTCAACGAGCCGCTCGGCGTCCGCGACATGCGGCACGCGTGCCCACACGAACTTGCCGCCCGCTGGTTCTTCGAAGATCTCCCAGCCGGCATCTTCGAGTGTCTGGACGGTCGAGCCGAGCGCGCCGCGCATCTGGCGGCGCAGTCGCTCCAGATATTTGCGATATGCACCGCGCTCCAGCATCGACACCGCCACCGCTTCGGCAAAGCGCGAACAGCCGATGCTCGTCAGCATCTTGATGTCGACCAGGTCCTTGATGATCGCGTGACTCGCCACCACGTAGCCGACCCGTAGCGAAGACGACAGCGTTTTCGACAATCCGCCGATGTAGATCACCTGTTCGAGTTGGTCGAGGGTGGCCAGGCGGTCGGTGAGCTCGGTCTGAAAATCCGCGTAGATATCGTCCTCGATGATCTGGAAGCCATGCTCTCGCGCCATTTGCAGCAAACGGAATGCGACCTGCGGTGCGACCGTGGTGCCGGTCGGATTGTGGAACACGGTATTGATGAGCAGCAATCTGGGCCGATGCAGCTTCAGTTGCGCCTGCATCGTGTCGAGGTCGGGACCATTGCCGGTGCGTGGAATGCCGATCAGCTTCATGCCGTGCAGGCGCAACAGGCCGTACAGGTTGTAGTAACCGGGGTCCTCGACAAAGATCGTGTCGCCTGGCTTGAGCATGTAGCGCACCAGCAGATCGAACGCCTGGCTCGCGCCATTGGTGATCAGAATCTGCGATGCGTCTGCCTGGATGCCCAACTGGCCAATGCGGCCACGTAACTGTTCGCGCAAGACCGGGTTGCCGAGCGGCGTCGCGTACTCGACCATGCTAGCCGGATCGGTTCGCGACACGTGGCGGATCGCCTGCGCAATGCCATCGATGTCGCGCCAGCTTTCGGGGATGAAACCGGTGCTGAGCTTCAGCGTCTCGCCCGGAAAGTTGAATTGCTCGAGCAGATGGTCCGACTCGACATCGGCGCGGCGCGGGTCCGAAGTGCCCTGGCAGCGCATGTCGGTCGGTTGGCGATCGGCGACGTAAAAGCCGGAGCCGTGGCGCGAGTCGACATAGCCGAGCGATACCAACCGGTCGTATGCCTCGATCACCGGAAAGCGGCTTACGCCGAAGTCGGCGGCGAACTGGCGGATCGACGGCAGCTTTGAGCCAGGATGCGCATTGCGCGAGCGGATCCACGCCGAGACGCCCGCGACGATCTGCTCGGTCAGCGGCACGCCGTTGTCCCGATCGAGCTGGATTTCGAGTTTCATACGCTTGCCTTCTGTCGCCGGCCTGCAAACGCGAAAGTTCTAAACCTGCGCCGCGCGAGCCATGCCAACTGTTCGGTTTTTTGACTGAACAGTTCCGATGAAAGTGTTCGGAACTGTGCATGGGTCTCCGATCATCGCACGTCAATAATCGGTACAACAGAAAGTTCATCGAGGAGAACGGCGATGCGAGAAGTGCGAGTTTTCGAGCTGGAACATGGCGAGCCCGTCACGGCCTGGCGGGTTGCGCGTCCGACGATTTTCAAGGTGATCAGCGGCAACGTCTGGCTGACCGTCGAGGGCGAGCATGAGGATCACTGGCTGGCGGCGGGGCAGTCGATCGAGTTGGCGCGTGGATCGGTGGCATGGATCAGCGCCGGGCGGGCCGGGGCGCGTTTTGCACTGGCGAGCGGCTCGGAACGCAGGTTGCCGACGCTGCTATTCGGCTGGCCGATGCCGGCTTGGCTGGCGCGTCGGCCGGGCGTGGTCTGATGCAGGGCGAACGGCGAGCCGCCTCTTCCTGGCCCCTAAGCAGCACCTCCCGCCTCATACTCCCCGATATACCGCGCCCGCGGCCGGATCAACCGGCCATCGCGCGCCTGCTCCATCGCGTGCGCGATCCAGCCGACCACCCGCCCGAGCGCGAACAGCGTGAACGCGGCCCCGCTCGGCAAGCCGAGCACGCGCTCGATCGCGGCAAGCGCGAAATCCACCGTCGGCTCCGCGCCGGTCGTGTCGCGCACCGCTCGCGCGACCTGCAGCACCTCGTTGAGCGGCGAGCGCGCTGGCGCGCAGTCGGCGAGCATCGTCAGCAACAACCGCGCGCGCGGATCACCGTCCGGATAGAGCGGATGACCGAAGCCCGACAACACCGGCCCTTGCGCGCCGTGCTCGTAGCGCGCGAGACGGTTAGCCAGATAGCGGTCCAGCTCGGGCGAGCGCGACGCCTCATCGAGCAGCGCGGCGATGCGCACGGTTTCGCCGCCGTGACGCGGCCCGGAAAGCGCCGCGAGCCCGCCCGCGACCGCACCGAAGAGGTGCGTGCCCGTCGACGTGATACAACGGACCGTGAACGTCGACGCGTTCAGCTCGTGATCCGCGCAGGCGACCAGGGCCGCGCGCAGCAGTCCGCTTTGCTGACGGCTGCGCACCCGCCAGGCCGTCGCGATCTGCCGATGCAGCGGTTCGTTCGACGGCGCCGCCGGCAGCATCGCGGCGGCCAGCAGCCGCATCACGGCGCACGCGGTGTCGAGTTGCGCATCGCGGCCGAGCGCCCACACGCGCGGCATCTGCGCGGCGGCGGCCGGCAGCAGCACCAGCGCGCGATCGAGCGGCGTGCTGTCACTCCACAGCTTGAGCCACGCGGCCCATTGCGCGGGGGCGAGCGGCACGACGGGCGCATCGGCGATGCGCCGCGCGCTGCATTCCCACAACAGCGCCGCGACGTCTTCGAGTGACGCACTGCGCGCGAGCTCGATCGCATCGTGCCCGCGATACAGCAGCCGACCGTCCGCGACCAGCGTGATCGACGATTCGAGCACCGGTACGCCCCAGTCGAGCACCTTCTGCGCGACCTTGCCGGCGCGTTTGCCGTCCGCCTTGCGACGCGCGAGGCGGCGCACCTCGGCGGCATCGTAGAGCCGATGCCTGCCTTGCGCATCCGGCGACGAGCCGAGCATGCCTCGGCTCACATACGCGTACAGCGTCGGCAAGCTGACGCCGAGTGTTGCGGCCGCTTCGGCGGCGCTCAGGTAAATCGGGGCTGGCATAAAAGTGCGTATAAACCGAAGAAATCAATATATGTTGATTATCATAATCAAGATTGATTGCGGCAAGGCGCAAATTTAGACTCGGTGTACCTGCTTCCTGTCCGCGCGGCCAGCGCGCCCGATCCCATGACTCCCGAACTCGCCCTCAAGCACATCTGGACCCTCGCCGGCTGCGATCCGGTCGCGCTGCACGCCGTGTCGCTCGCCGGCGCGGATCCCGGCTTGCCGTCGGTCTACCGTGTCGGCAGCCTCGCGGCGTCGACCATCGCCGCGACGGGCCTCGCCGCCGCCGAATACTGGCGCTTGCGCAGCGCTCGTCTGCAACAGGTGTCGGTGCAGATGCGTCGCGCGCTGGCGGCGTTTCGCAGCGAACGCTATTTGCGGATCGACGATGGGCCGCCGCCCGCGCTGCGCGATCCGGTCACCGGCTTCTATGAAACGGGCGACGGCCGCTGGATCCAGCTGCATACGAATTTTGCGCATCACTTGAAGGGCGTGCTCGAGGTGCTCGGCTGTGACAATGGTCGGCACTCGGTGGCGGCCGCGATTCGCGGCTGGGAGGGCGCGACGCTCGATCAAACGCTCGCCGACGCGGGCCTGTGCGCTGCCTTGATTCGCACGCCCGACGAATGGGCCGCGCTCGAGCAGGCCAAAGCGATCGCGCGCTTGCCGCTGTTCGAGATCGAGCGCATCGGCGACGCCCCGGCCGAGCCACCGCGCCACGCCGCCGCTGACGCTGACCCCGGCATCGACCGCCCGCTCGCGGGTGTACGGGTGCTGGATCTGTCGCGGATCATCGCGGGACCGGTGGCCGGCCGCGCGCTCGCGCATCATGGCGCGGACGTGTTGACGATCAACGGGCCGCATCTGCCGAACATCGCGCCGCTCGTGATCGACAACGGCCGCGGCAAGCGTTCGGCAATCGTCGATCTGCGCGAGGCGGCAGGCTGCGACACGTTGCGCGGACTCGCGCGCGATGCCGACGTGTTCCTGCAGGCCTATCGTCCGGGCGCGCTCAAGGCGCGCGGCTTCGGGCCGGACGAGCTGGCGCGGCTGCGGCCCGGCATCGTCTATGTCTCGGTGTGCGCGTACGGGCACACAGGGCCGTGGGCGCAGCGACGCGGCTTCGATAGTCTGGTGCAGTCGGCGAGCGGCATCGCGTGGACCGAGCGCGCGGCGGCGGGTTCGGCCGAGCCGCGGCATCTGCCGTGTCAGGCGCTCGATCACGCGACCGGCTATCTGGCCGCGTTCGGCGCGATGGTCGCGCTCGCGCGGCGCGCTCGCGAGGGCGGCAGCTGGCATGTGAAGGTGTCTCTTGCGCAGACGGGGCGTTGGCTGCGGTCGTTCGGGCTGCTGGCCGATGGGCAGCAGGCGCCCGAGGTGTCGCTCGACGATGTGCGCGATTGCGTCGCGAGCGTGCAATCGGAGTTCGGGCGTGTGCTTGGCGTGCTGCCGGCGGAGGAACTGGAGCAGACGCCTGCGTTTTATGCGCTGCCGCCGGCGCGCATCGGCGCGCACGAAGCCCGGTGGACGTGACGGTTGGAGCGGGCGGCGCGTTCAGGTTGGGAACGCTGCGTACCTAACCGCCCTACCTAACCGCCCACCGTGTCGCAGCTTACTTTCGCAACTCCGCCACGAAGTCGTAGTAATCGTTGCGGCAGTACGTGTCCGTCAGTTCGATCGCGCGTTGATCCGCCGTATAACCCACGCGCGTGATCAACAGCAACGCCTCGTTCGGCGCGATACTCATCTGCTGCGCGATCTCGTCGCTCGCGTTCACCGCGCGGAAGTGCTGCAACGCGCGCACGATCGTCAGTCCGCGATTCTCCAGATACGTGTACAGCGAGTCGCCGATTGCCTGTGGATCGGGAATCACCGCGGCCGGGAACGTCGAATTCTCGACCGCCATCACGATGCCGTCGGCGAGCCGCAGCCGCCGCAGCCGCGTGACCGCGGCGGCCGGCGACAGCCCCAGTTGGATCACCTCGTCGCGATTGGCCGGCGAGATTTCGCGCGACAGCCACTTCGAACTCGGCGTGAAGCCGCGCCGCCGCAGCATTTCGCTGAAGCTCGACAGACGCGACAACGGATCTTCGTAGCGCGGCGTGATGAAGCTGCCCGCGCCTTGGGTGCGGCGGATCAAACCCTGCTCCACGAGCAGCGCGATCGCCTTGCGCGACGTGATGCGCGACACGCCGAGCGCCTCCGACAGCACGCGCTCCGAAGGCAGCGCCTCGCCGGCGTTCCAGCGGTTTTCGTGGATCGCGCTGCCGAGCTTGCGGGCAAGTTGCAGATAGAGCGGCGTGTCGTTTTCCGGGTCCGGGCGCAGGTCGCGCCAGCGGTCTTCCGAGGCAGAGGTCATGGGGCTCACGCAAGATGGGCAAGCGGCAATTTTAAAACATCGGCGCGTCCTGTTATAGCTGGCTTTTGCCAGGCGCGCCGTCGTGAGGCCGCGGAGCCGCTAAACTCGTCGCCAGGTTTTTAGTAGCATGCGTTGCGTGATGAGGCGGCGGGCCAGCGCATCGCATCTGGATCGAGCCACTTTCGAGGAGTCAGCATGACGAGCGAGATCGCAAGCGTGAGCCTGCCGGGCGGCGAGCGCATGCCAGCACTGGGGCAGGGCACGTGGGAAATGGGCGAGCAGCGGGCACGACGCGCGGCGGAAATCGATGCGCTGCGCTGCGGCATCGAACTCGGCATGACGCTGATCGATACCGCCGAAATGTACGGCGACGGCGCGACCGAGTCACTGCTCGGCGAAGCGCTCGCGGGTTTGCGCGACAAGGTGTTTCTGGTCAGCAAGGTGTATCCGCACAACGCCAGCCGGCGCGGCGTGATCGCCGCGTGCGAGCAGAGCCTGAAGCGTCTGAAAACGGACCGGCTCGATCTGTATCTGCTGCACTGGCGTGGCTCGGTGCCGCTCGCGGACACCGTCGACGGCTTCGAGGCGCTGCGGCGCGCGGGCAAGATCCGTCACTGGGGCGTCAGCAACTTCGATACCGACGACATGGAAGAACTCGTCGCGACGCCAGGCGGCGACGCGTGCGCGACCAACCAGATTCTGTATAACGTGGCGCGGCGCGGGCCGGAGTTCGATCTGTTGCCGTGGCTCGCCGCGCGCGGCATGCCGGCGATGGCGTACAGCCCGGTCGATCATGCGCGGCTGCCGAAACGCTCGCCGCTCGACGATATCGCCGACGCGCGCGGCGTCTCGGTGTTTCAGGTGGCGCTCGCGTGGGTGCTGGGCAAGCCCAATGTGTGCGCGATTCCGAAGGCGGCGCGCGTCGAGCATGTGCGCGACAACCATCGCGCGTCGCAACTGGTGCTGGAAGCCGGCGAACTCGCCGCGCTCGACGCGTACTTCACGCCGCCGCGCGGCAAGCGTGCGCTGGAGATGTTGTAAGCGCCGGCGCGGCCGCCGTCCGTTGCGCAACGGCGGCGCGCGAGGCTCGAAGCGCTGTGGGCGTCGATGATGCCGCTCGCGCTGACGCGGCGTTCAGGTGCAGGGATGGTGCTGATGCACGGAGCCGAGCACGGCGACTTCGGCGGGGGTGTGCTGCAGCGCGTCGTCCGGCACCTGGGCGGCATCGGCGAGGAAGTCGTCGACGATCGACGACACCGCCACGTCGCGCAGGCATAGCGACACGCGCTGCGTTTCGTTGGCGGGGAGGGTTGCTCGTTGCGAGAGGAACAGCACGCCGTATTGATAACCGTGGATGATGCCGCGGATCGCGCCGACGCATTGCCCTTGCGCGACATTGTCGTGGCGCTGTTTGCAGCTCTGGACGAGCGAGTAGGCGGAGAAGCTCGGGTCGACCGGTGGTGCCGCTTGCGACAAGGTTTGCGCCATTGGCTGCGCGGGTGTTTGCGCATTGGCGAGCGATGCGAGGCCCAGGGCGGCAGCGGTCAGCACGGCGGCTGCCGTGCGGGTCGCGGAGGGGGGGACGCTTCTATGCATGTTGTGGGCCCTCATATCGAACGATGAATTTGATATGAGGCGGTCGTCTCGGATTGGTTCCATAACACTCGCACGCAATGGAGGTTGTGTTCCCGCCGCTCGCGGTGCGGTTCGCGCGATGGCGCGAGGCGAGGCGCGCGCGCGCTCCGAGCCATTCCGTCAGCGCGCGCCGAAGGCGGGCGGGCCGCTCCGACCGGCCTCCGGCGGTGACGCCCGACCGGGGGATCGGGACATCACCGCCGTTGCCAGCGGATAGCGGACAGTATGCCGGGACATGTCGCCGGCGGGTAGGGCGCGGGGGCTCCCTACCCGGGGCAACGGGCGACGCCTAGTGCCCGTTCCCGCCACCGTTGCCACTGCCGCCGCTGCCGCCACCCTTGCCTCCGTGACCGCCGCCGAAGCCTCCGCCAAAGCCTCCGCCGAACCCGCCACCGAAGCCACCACCGAAGCCGCCACCGAAGCCACCACCATTCGCACCGCCGAAACCACCGCTAGGGCCACCGCCAAAGCCACCACCTGGGCCACCGCTGGAGCCGCC